>CAIVHI010000237.1 GCA_903905685.1 uncultured Bacteroidota bacterium
AGGCTTCCCCAAAAGTTGTTCCATTCAAAAGTATAGTCTCATAATTGGTTTTCCAAATGCTTTATCCACCATTTCGGGCTATACGGTAGGTTCGCTTGAAGGCGGCACCTACCTACGCGGATTTGTGGATGGGGGTAAATGCCTTGAACGATGCAATGCACCAACGGCTTTTTTCGCCGTCGAATCGGTGGCCAAACGGAGGCAACCGAGCGCCTTGTGGGATCGATTTGAAAGGTAATCCTATTGCCACGGTGATGTTATCCTGCATACTTGTCACCCACGAAGTGGAAGCGCAGAATCAGTTGCTTCCTTTGGTCAACAATTTGGAGGCTTCGCCATGGTGAGAAATGGCCGTTCGCCCCTTATCTAATACCGCGAATGGGTTCTCCAAGTCCGAATTGTGGTTTTCCTTCCCTATTTTCACCCCCCATTTCCAATCACATGCAGCACAAAATCAGAAGCCTCCGCATCATTTTGGGTATCACGATCCTAAACGGTATCGGTATGACCATTGTCCTGCCGTTGTTTCCGTTCTTGTTGGAGCGGTATGTGGCGCGAGACCATGTGGCGGTGGCTATGAGTGCGCTGGTATCGGTGTTTGCCGTGTGCACCTTCTTTGCCGCACCCGTCTTCGGGGCACTGGCCGACAGGTATGGCCGCAAGCCTATTCTGTTGGTCAGTTTGTTGGGGTCGGTAGTGGGCTACCTGCTTTTGGGTATGGGGGGCGCATTGTGGATACTGTACCTGGGACGAATAATAGACGGTCTTACGGCGGGCAATCAAAGTGCGCTTTTCGCCTATATATCGGACATCACGGAACCCGAAGAACGGGGTAAGTGGTTTGGGTACTTGGGTGGGGCCATAGGGCTCGGGTTTATGGTGGGGCCCACCATAGGCGGGCTGCTGGGTACGGCATCGGTTACCCTGCCGTTCTTTGTTACGGCGGCCATCGTCACGCTTTCCATGCTCTGTGTCTCGGTGCTGCTGCCCGAGTCGCTGGTGGCCGAGAAGCGGACTACCCATATCACCGTAAAGAGCCTGAATTCCATTTCGCACTTCAAAGTCATATTGGCAATGCCTACTGCACGGGCGTTGCTCATAGTGGGTGGGTTCTTCTTCATCGGGTTGAATATCTGGCAATTCAATGCAAGCATCTTCTTGAAAGACGTTTTCCTATGGGGGCCGTCGTTCATAGGCGGGGTTTATGTCTTGGTCGGCATTTGCGATATTTTGAGTAGGGTAGTGGTATTGCCGCTACTCCTCAAGAAGTGGACCGATGGCGCCATAGGCACCATCGGTATGGGCGGGCTTGCCGTAGGGCTGGGGCTGTTGTTCTGGAGTGCCTATGTCCATTCCATTTACCTGATTGCAGGGGGCGTATCGTGTATCGTATTGGGCGAGGGCCTGTTCGACCCTTCCTACAATGCGCGGCTGTCTTTGTCGGTTGACGAAAGTAGGCAGGGGCTCCTTCAGGGCGTAAGTCAAAGCCTACAGGCTTTGTATCGGGTGATTGTCCCATTGGGAGCCGCCGTAATCTACACCTACAGTCATGGGGCAGTTTTTGGTATCGCTGCGGTTTTGATGCTTTGCGGACTGGTGTTGTTTACAAGGCTGACTTCGCAGCGGGCGTAAATTTACAGGCGGCGGCCGGGAGTTCCGACCCATGGCGAAATTTCAAGTTTTCCCTAACTTCACCTACCCAATTGCATCCGAGATTCCATCATCCCTCCCACAATGAAATACGCATTCCTTTTCGTCATCGCCTTATGTGCCGGCTGTGCCAAACATTCGGGGCCCAACCTGTGTACTTTGGTCAAGGAGCACTCACCTCAACTCCGCACCACAAAACTGGAAATCGACCCCAAAATGGAAGGGCATGCATTGGGCAAAGTCGATTCCGCCTTTATTCCGGCTCTCGACAAATTCGGCTTGATTGAGGCCGACCACCCAGACGAGAACTGGGGATGCCTCCACTGCCTTTACTATTACGGGCACCTACAACTGGGCAATTCCTTGATGGGCGCCGTGTTCAGTTATGACGTGTGCAGTTGTTGCGGCGACAAACGGTTGCTTTTAGCCGTGATGGATATGGACGGCAACATCAAATCGGCTTTTGTCGCCGCACAGGAGCTTGAAGAGTCGGAATGCACAATGGAAATCAATACGCGCATCGAGGGTGCCAAATTCATAGTGGCGCAAGGTTTAGGCTGCGCGGTTTTGGCCGATTCCGTTGCGGACCGGTTTGCAGACCGGTTGGACAGCAGCACGAAATACTACACACTCGCCACCAATGGCGAGTTGGTTTTGCAATCGGCAGACAGTGCAACCCTCATGAGGTAGTGCAGTTGAAGCGTAATGTGGAGGCCGTCCACCCAATCTCTACCCGCTGCAAGAATACGGGTTCATTCCTATTGGCACCCGTTCTGAATATGTGTTCAACAACTGTATCGGCGGGCCATCCAATCGCAGTACCGGTTGACTACCCGACAGACTAAAAAAGCCGTACATTTCGCCATAAAAAGAACACATCATGGCCAAGACATCCATCTACCTCAATTTCATGGGGCAAACCGAAGAAGCATTCAATTATTACAAAACGGTGTTCGGCACCGATTTCGCCGCCCCCATGATGCGCTTTAGCGATGTGCCTGCTCAGCCCGGTGCACAAGGTCCACAATTGTCTGAAATGGAAATGAACGGCATCATGCACGTCGCCATGCCCATATTGGGCGGTACCATGATTATGGGCACCGATATGCTGGAAAGCATGGGTCACAAACTCGCTGAGGGCAATAACGTAACCATTTGCTTGGAGCCCGACACCGCAGTGGAAGCCGACCGACTGTATGACGCTCTATCGCATGGAGGCTCAGATTTGGCACCCATGCGTCAGGAATTTTGGGGCTACTGGGGCTGTTGTAAAGACAGGTTTGGTGTAAGGTGGATGTTCAACATTCCAAGCCAACAGTAGCACCACCTCCAATATCCCCAACAGCTACATACCGTTGTTGGTGTCTATTTGGGATATACAGCGGGAAGCAGCAAGAATCGATGATGAAATGCGGTCATTGCCTTCTATTTGTCATGCTACACGAAGCCCATCTGCCGAGAAGGCCCTCAATCCCGTCAATAAAAAAACCTCAATGCCCAAGGCATTGAGGTTTTTTGCGAGCCAACCATCGGATTTGAACCGACGACCTACAATTTACGAAACTGTTGCTCTACCAGCTGAGCTAGGTTGGCTTGAGGGAGTGCAAATATAGGCTATATCACCACAATTTCATAGAACTCCTCCTTGCGGAAGTACCGCCGTGCAAGCATCTGCAACTCATTAGGCGTTACCGACTTGTAGATGCGGACGCTGTTGTTGAAGCGCGTTTCGTCGAAGCCGTCGAGAATCAGCGACCTCCAACGGCGCAGGATGGAGAACGGCCCGTCCAAGTCGCCCAATAGGCCACCCAGCAGGTAGTTCTTCACAAGTAGCAGCTCGTCTTCCGACACCGGCTCATTGCACAACCTGTCCATTTCAATATATACCTCGCGCACGGCGTCTGCCACCACGTCTCGGCCGGTTTCGGTCTGTATCACCATGGAACCACCGTTTCGTTCGGGAGATATGCCGCTGTAAATACCATAGGTATACCCTTTGTCCTCGCGTATGTTGCTCATGAGGCGGGAGCCGAAGTAGCCACCGAAAACGGTATTCAATACCACCATGGGGGTATAATCCGGGTGGTGGCGGGTGGGAAATGGGCGACCTATGCGCACCGCGCCTTGAACGCCGGCGGCATCGTTCATGATGTGCACCACCCGCTCTTCGCCCGGAGTGGGCTGGAATGCCACGGGTGGCAACGGTTGGAATATCAAGGTCTTTTTACCGAAGACGTCGTTCACCAATGCCAAAGCATCGGGGCCAACCTTGCCGGCTATGAAGATTTGGGCATGGGCCAAGTTGTAATGGGCTTTGTAGAACGACGCGATGTCGGCACCATTCAGTGCCATCAAGCTGGCTTCCTGGGTGCAGCGGCCATACGGGTGTTCCTTGCCAAATAACGCCGCATCTATTTCGCGGTTGGCCACAAACTCACACTTGCGCATGTTTACAGACAACCGCTGTATGGAGTTGGTCCTGTACAGCTCCACTTCATAATCGGGGAATGTGCACGACGTCAGCATGTCGTAAACCACGGGCAGTAGGGCCCCCAAGTGTTTGCTGAGGCAGTATAATGTTACCACCGCCTGGTCGTTTTGGGCACCCGTGCGCAATTCGGCACCGTAGAATTCCAAAGCCTCATTGATTTCGGCAGCGGTGCGGGTGGCGGTACCGCTTTTTAGGAGGGCGGCTACGGCATGGGCCACGCCATTGGCGGGTTCATACCAGACGCCCGCAGGAAACACCCAGTCGGTTTCCAACACTTCCTGCACGCCTGCATCGAGGGAGTGGCAAGGAATGCCGTTGTCTAGCACGCCCGACTGTATGGGGGGCAACTTGTAGTCGAATTCAACGGCATCGTGAATGGCCGGCGCTATGGTTCTATCTAGAGTCATGAATGGTGTATTTGCGGACGTGGTTTCGAGGTGGTTGGTAAAAATTAGGCGTTTTCGGTAATGAATAGCGAGCGCAATTCGCCGGCATCTTCGGGCTTCATTTTGCCTGCCAGGATGAGGCGCAGTTGGCGGCGGCGCAATGCCCCGTCGAACATGCGTTTTTCGGCATCGGTGTCGGGCTTCAATTGCGGCATTTGGCGTGGCTTGCCGTGGGGGTCGAGGGCCACGAACGTGAAATAGGCTTCGTTCGAAAGGTACTTGTATTGCGCGGTGAGGTCTTCGCCCCAAACGCGCAGGTACACTTCCAAAGACGTATTGAAAGCCCGTGTTGGGATGGCCTCGATGGTGAGCAGATTGCCGAGCTTGATGGGGCTTGCAAAACTCAGGTTGTCTACCGAGGCAGTGACCACGGGGCAGTTGCAGTGTTTTTGCGATGCTATTGCGGCGGCAATATCCATCCAGTGCATCAATCGGCCACCCATAAGGTTGCCGAGCACATTGGTATCGTTGGGTAATACGAGTTCCGACATCACAATGAAGGAGTCTTTCGGATGTTTTGGCTGCATGAAAAAGGTTTGCCGCGAAATTAGGGGTTTCCGGGCAGTAGCTACGAGGTGCAAATCCTAAAGCGGCAGGTTGCAGGCGGTATGTTAACAACGCATTAAATGTTTTCTGTTTTTTCTTGGTCGGGCAGGCACAGTTGCAATGCTTTTTTCCGTTTTGCGCCCTTTGCCTACATTTGTTGCTCAAACTCGTTTTGTGAAAGCCATCATCCCGGTCGCGGGCGCGGGCACCAAGTTGCGCCCAATCACCTATACCCAACCCAAAGCATTGATTCCTATTGCAGGCAAGACCATTTTGGGGGTCATCGTAGATCAATTGCTCGATGCCGGCGTCGCCGAATTCGTCTTCGTTATCGGCTATCTCGGCGACAAAATCCAGCATTATGTCGAAAAGACCTATCCCGACATGAAGCACACCTTCGTGACCCAGAACGACCGCAGAGGTACCGCCCATGCCATATGGCTCACCGGCGAGGCGGTCGGAACCGATGAGGTCATCATCGTTCTCGGAGACACTGTTTGCGATTACAATGTGAAAGAGGTTTTGTCGAGCAGCATATCGCAAATAGGGGTGCGCAAGGTAGATGACCCTCGCAGCTTCGGCGTGGCCGAACTTAACGACCGCGACATGGTGACGCGCATGGTGGAAAAACCGCTGATTCCCAAGTCGAACATGGCCATGGTGGGCATCTACTACATCAAGGAGTCGGAAGCCATGTATGACGCGCTCGACCGCCATTTGCGGAGCCCTGCCGACGAAAACGGCGAATACCACTTTACCAATGCATTGCAGCAAATGCTGGAGCGTGGCATAGCCCTGCATGCCTTCCGCGTCAACAACTGGTTCGACTGCGGCAAGAAGGAGACTCTGCTCACCACCAACGCCATCCTGCTGAAGCAGATGGACGAAGCACACCCCGACAAAGTGCTGCCCCCCTACGACACCACAGTCATCATTCCACCGGTAAACATTGCGGAAGGATGCACCATCAGGCATTCCATCATCGGTCCCAACGTAACCATTGGGGAATTCACGAAAGTGGAATCCTCCATAATAAAAGACTCCATTATCGGCTCCTATGCCGAGTTGCAGCAAGTAGTACTCAACTCGTCCATCATCGGCAACGATGCCTACGTACGCGGCCTGAGCCAAAGCCTCAATATTGGGGATAATACGGAGATAGATTTGGCATAAGGGGGGCAATCGGGCGTGCCGAGTTCGGTGCAACTCGGCTGGTTTGTAAGTGTCTCCGAACCTGCAAAAATGTCGATTCTCGATATGGCTGCCAAAGTATGCTCGACTCCAAAAATGCCGTGTGGTAGCCGCGCAACTTTTTACGTGTTTTTTTTTCTGTCTAAATGTTTTTTATTAACTTGGCGCAAAATAAAACGGTTTTCAAATGCTCTTGGAATCGGCCATCAGTATTTTGATACTGCTATTTCAAAACAAGAATAAATTACCTGCCTACCATGGACGAAAAAAAATTGTTGGACGTAATAGCAAACAAACGGAATAAGGTCGGCAAAATTTCTATCGCCACATTGGAGGGCTATTCCATGGTAGAGCTTGATACCGTGCTTTATTTGGAATCGCAAAATACCTATACCAATTTTTTCCTTACCGACGGTACGAAGATACTCTCCACCAAAAACATCGGATTTTTCGAAGAAGTCTTGCTTGATGAGCCTTTTTTGCGCATCCATAATTCGTGCATTGTCAACCTGTCCAAGGTAACCAAATACGTCAAGGCCGATGAGGGCTACGTAATTCTAACAACAGGCAAGCCGATCAAGGTGTCGAGAAGCAAAAGGGATTCGCTTCTTACATTCTTCCAGTCGGTGAGGTAGGCCCACCTTTTCCAAGCCATATCATCCAACCAAGGAGGTGGTGCAATACGTTGGTTGGTGCCTCGACATATTAAAGTCGGACTAGTTATCCGTTTGAGGCAGATGGGTTACTTAGATTTGACACCTTCAGCATCAGTCGTAGTATTTGAGTGCAAAAAGTAAAGTCGGAAAATCTTTGGCTGAGCTGTTTCGATGGAAACTTTGTCATCGGTGCGCCAACGGCAAGTCCTTCATTTGGGAATGTTGCCAATTACAGCCACATCGTCAGCACGAGTTTTTCGGGCTCCGGCTTGATACCAAACTACACTGCGGGTCCGTTTTTCGGTGTCGATATCGAAGCGGCCCACAGCATCGCCACTTCCGATTGGAGTGTACTCGTTGGCATCCTCTACAGTAAGGAATCCGAATCGGTGAAATTGCCCGCATTTAGTGCGGAATACTTGGCTCACGATGCCGCGAACAATCCTTTTTACCAAATTGTGACCACAGCGAACCCAAACGGTATCACAGAGAAGGTTGCGGAAACCGGCTTACAGGTGCCGTTGCTGTTACGTTACGAACATCATGTGGGACGGCACCTCCTGATTGGCGGGAGCGGCGGCGTCTTGCTGTCGCTGATGGAAAATCGGAGCTACAACACCGATGCGTCGTTCAACTATGAAGCGGTATACTATTATTCGGCAACCAACGGAATTGCCCAGCCTACGACCGACAGGTCGAGCAAGGATGCATGGTACATCGTTTGGAACAAAGTGGACAGCAGTCTTGGCTTCAAACCCGGAAACGGCCCCAGCCAGCAAACCAGAAGCTATTTCGATAGCTTGGCCAAGCGAGGATATGCAGTGGGACTAGGGGTGTCACCCAAAACGACTTCAGGGACGGTGGCCTATAAAAGTTCCTTCGGCATGTTGTTGCGCCTACAGGCTGCCTATGAGGTCAACTCCAGGTGGTCTTGCCTCTTTGGCCTTTCCTATTCTTCGGTCAATTTCAACTACAGGAATCCTCCGCTTTCGGAGCCCATATCGCAAACTGTGGGTGGCTATAACGCTATGGTAACCAGCATGAAATCAAGCAGCCAATCCCGAATAGGCGTAACCTTGGGTATGCGGTTCACGTTACGGAAGTATTGATGTGGGGCAAAAAGAGGCCATGCCCCGGCTAGGAACCTCCTTTTTTCCTTAACTTCCCACTTTCATGTCGTCATCCCACTACATCCCTCTGCCTCAAGGCAATGCGCACTACTTAAAGTATGGTGCCGGGCCGGGATTGGTGCTGGGGTTCCATGGCTATGGATTGGAGGCGGGCTCGTTTGAGGTGCTGGGCAATGTGGTGCCGGTGGGCTTTACCCTATTGGCGTTCGACTTGCCGGGGCACGGTGCCACCGACTGGAAGGGAGGCGTGTTCCACCGCCAAATGCTGGCTACGCTGGTATTGCGGGCTATGGCGCTATATGGGGCCGAAAAAGTGGTCTTGGCCGGCTACAGTCTGGGTGGACGGGTGTGCCTCACGCTTTTGGAGATGATGCCCGAACACGTGTCGGGCGTATTGCTGATGGCTCCCGACGGCCTCGTCCCCAACAGGCTTTATGCCTTTGCCACCCGCACCGCCATTGGCCGCCGCCTGTTTAATGCCGTCCTCAATGATCCGGGCAGGTTCATTGCGCTGGCCAACTTATTCAAGTCGTTGCACCTCATAGATGCATCCCGACACAAATTCGTGCTCCACTACCTCCATACCGCTGAGAGCCGCGAGCAGTTGCGCATGGTCTGGGCACAGTTGGCCGATATCGTTCCACACGTGCATCGCCTGCAACATGCCCTGCGCGGCCGTGCCATCCCCATACACCTGTTCATGGGTCGCCACGACCGCATCATTCCCGTGGCACATGCCGAGCACTTCAAAAAAGTATTTGGAAATGTGCATTTGCATATCTTGCAGAAGGGCCACCGCCTGCTCGATGCCGATGTAGCGGCACAGGTGGCTGCCACCTTGAACACATGCACACCCTAGTTGTTGTAGCCATCGCATTGTCTGTGCCCTACGGGATCCTCATGGTGCTATATCGCATTGGGTTCGGTATGCAGGCACGCACTGTTTTGCCTGATGGCTATGTGCCTACCACCTTTCTGACAGTGGTGGTGCCGGCTCGCAATGAGGAAGCCCACCTGGCTGCATGCCTGGAGTCTTTGTCGCGACAAAAATATCCTGCACAATTGTTCGAGGTCGTCGTTGCCGACGACCACTCGGGCGACCGCACTGCCGACATTGTGCAGCAATATGCGGGCACCCGCATCAAGTATGTGTCGCCGACCGAGGTGGCGGCAACAGGCATCGCCCATAAAAAGGCGGCGCTTACCGCGGCTATCGTAAAAGCCCGCGGCTCCGTCATCGTGACCGTAGATGCCGACTGCATTGCGGGGCGAGATTTGCTGGCCTGCCATGCCTACAGCCATGAAGTAGGCAATGCCGATATGGTGGTGGGCCCGGTGCAGTATGATGGTGCCGACAACCCGCTGGGCATTTTCCAGATGCTCGACTTCATGGCCATGCAGGGCATAACCGCCGCCACCCACCGGCTGGGGCTGGGCAATATGTGCAATGGCGCCAACCTCAGTTTCTCGAAACGGGTGTTCGATGAACTGGGCGGCTATGCCGGCACCACCCATCTCGCCACCGGCGACGACTACTTGCTCATGACCAAATTTGCCGCACGGCACCACACCCGCATAGCCTACCTAAAAACGCCCGACGCCATAGTCTCAACGCCGCCCCAGCCCGACTGGAAGCAATTCTTGGCGCAACGCACGCGCTGGGCGTCCAAATCGGGCAAGTATAAAGACACCGTGCTAACGGCGGTGTTGGTTTTCGTATACGTCTACAATGTGTGCTTGTTGGTATTTATGGTAGCGGCCATTGGCATGCCGCAACTGCGGTTGCCTGCGCTGGGGTTGCTGCTGTGCAAAACTGTTGTGGAACTGGTGCTGATGGTGCCGGTGGCACGTTACTTCAAGGCATCGAGATACCTGCTTTTCTTTCCCGCCTTCCAGCCGCTGCATGTGCTATATGTGGTAGTGGCGGGCTTTTTGGGGATGCGGGGCAACTATAATTGGAAGGGACGCACAGTGAAATGATGCTCCGTTTCAATAAGGGTCGGCGTCGAAGGCGATGATGAGGGACGCATTGTTTTTGATGCCCATCACCATTTGGCGTTGTTCTTTTAGGGTGGCCTTGATGCGGTCCAAGATACGGTTGTCGCGGGGGCACTTCAGCCAGATTTCTTGTATGTATTTGTTGCGGATTCTGGCCACCAGTGCCGGTCCCGGGCCCTGCACCACTACCTCGGGTATTTGGTGTATCAGCTCGGCCATCTTTTGAGCGGCAGTAATTGCCACGTCTTCCGAAACGTGTTTGAAGCTCACCTTGATGAGCCTGCTGAATGGGGGGTACTGGAATTGCTCCCGGAATTTGATTTCATTGACGTAGAATTTCTGCACATCGTGCTCGCGCACCCATTGCAGTACGGGGTGCTTCATATTGTAGGCCTGTATCAGTACCAAGCCCTTGCCATCGGTGCGGCCCGAGCGGCCGCTCACCTGCTCCATGAGTTGGAAGGCGCGCTCGTTCACCCTAAAGTCGGGGAAGCTGAGCAAGCTGTCGGCACTGAGGATGCCCACCAGCGTCACTTCCGAGAAGTCCAAGCCCTTTACCACCATTTGGGTGCCTACCAAGATGTCTATTTTGCCCTTCTCCATGTCGTTCAGGAGCTCCGTCATGCTGTTTTTCCCCTTCATACTGTCCACATCCATACGGGCCACGCGGGCTTTGGGAAACACGGCCTGCACTTCCTCCTCAATCTTCTCGGTGCCGAAACTTTTGCTGGAGAATTTGTTGTGGCCACAAGCCGGGCAAGTGGCAATGATGGGAGACCGCGAGCCACAATAATGGCAGTGCATCTTGTCGGTGGCCTTGTGGTAGGTGAGGGAGACCGAGCAATTGGGGCACTGCGGCACCCACCCACACGACGTGCACATTTGGAAGGGCGTATAGCCTCGCTTGTTTTGGAACAAGATGGCCTGCTTACCGTTGCGCAGCGTGCGTTCCATCTGGTCTTTCAACTCGGGTGTGAGCATGCGCACACCTTCGCTGCGCAGGGCCTCGATGGTCTTGGCGTTCACTATCCTGATTTCGGGGAGGCTCACGCCTTGGTAGCGTTCTTTGAGGGGCACATACCCATACTTGCGCAACTGCACGTTTTGCAGCGTCTCCACCGAGGGTGTGGCGGAACCCAAAACCACATTGCAGCCATACAGCGCAGCCAAAAACATGGCCGCGTCGCGGGCATGGAAGCGCGGCGCGGGGTCGCGCTGCTTGTAAGACACATCGTGCTCTTCGTCCACCACTATCAGTTTCAGGTCGGCAAACGGCAGCCACATAGCCGAGCGCGGCCCCACCACCACTTTGTAAACGCCGGTGCGCACCTTCTCCCAAATCTCCACCCGCTCATTGTTGGTAAAGTGGGAGTGGTATACCCCCAAGGCGTCGCCAAAGTAGGCGTGCAGGCGGCGTAGCAGTTGGGTGGTGAGCCCTATTTCGGGTACCATGAACAGGGCCTGTCCGCTATCGGCAATGCACTCCCTAATTTTGTCGATGTAGAGCAGCGTCTTGCCGCTGCCCGTCACCCCGTGCAACAGCACCGTGTTTTTTTGGGTCATGGCCTCCGTGAGGAGCCCATAGGCCGTTCGTTGTCCGGGCGTGAGGATCACCTCCTTTTTTTCGCCCACGCCTTCATAAATGATGCGGTCGGTATTGCGCTCCTCCAGCAGGAAAATGCCTTTGGTGGCCATCGCCTTCAGTGCCTGTGCGGCTTGGCCGCCCAGGCGTTCCGAAATGTCGGCACGGCGCACGAAGCCATTGCGTTGTTGTATCTCCATGAAAGCCAGCAGCACATCCATTTGCCGGGGTGCCCGTTCCAGCTCCTTGAATAGGGCTGAAAGGAGTTCTTCATCGTCATAGCGGTCGGCCAGCGTCACCACCGTTTCTCGCTTGGGTTTGTAGGGCGATTCCAGGTTGTCGTTGATTCGGGCCGCCTCGTTTTCGAGCAGTTCGTTGAGGGCGGCTTGGAAGTCGCGGGCACCCGTCACCTCGCGCAACTCGGTTAGCGTCATTTCGTGGCGCAGTTTGAGTGCCGATGCCGCGAGGTAGCACCTGTCGCTCCATTCGGGCTCGGCATCGGGTGGGCAAACCCATTCCAGGCGAGTTTCCGATGCCATTTTGAGGTGAGCCGGTAGCGCGGCCTGCATCACCTCGCCGGGCGAGGCCATGTAGTAGTTGGCGATGAGGGCCCAGAATTTCAGTTGGATTTCCGTCACGACCGGCTCCACATCTATGATGCTTTTTACCGGCTTCACGATATAGCCCTCCGGCCTATTGTTGTGCAGCACCGCCACAATACCTGCATGAACCTTGTTCTTCCCCAGCGCCACCTCCACCCGCATTCCCGGCCTAATGTCGTCCTGCATCTGCACCGGCACCCCATAAGTGAGCACATTCTGCAAATTGAGCGGTAGGATGACATCGGCAAACATGCCGCAATTTAGGCAAAAGGGGGGATTGGGTGGGGGGAGAACGAATTCCTGTTGCTTATCTTCAGCCAATAAGATTATTTATCTTCGCCTGTTTTCACGTCAAGTCGGTAATAATGGTCTTCAGCAGCATCACCTTCATCTTCTACTTCCTGCCATTATTCTTCCTCACTTATTACTTTGCCGATAGGAGGTATAAAAACCTGGTCATCCTGTTTGGCAGCATCCTGTTTTATGCTTGGGGTGCGCCGAAATTCATTTTCATCTTATTGGGGGCCACTGCGATAGACTATTACGTGGTATTGCTGATGGCGGCCCGCGAGCGGAAGCCGCTGAGGTTGGCGCTGCTTTGTGTGTCGCTCGGCATCAATTTGGGGTTGCTGGTCTATTTCAAGTACAGCAACTTTTTTGTCGAGAACGTAAATCATGTGATAGGGCGGTTGGGGTTTAAGGAGATTGGGTGGACCAAGCTGGTGCTGCCCATAGGCATCTCGTTCTACACTTTCGAGACCATCACGTATGTGGTGGATGTATACCGGCGGGTGCACAAACCGCTGCGCAATTTTTGGGACTATCAGATGTACATCATCCTTTTTCCCAAACTGATTGCGGGCCCCATCATCAGGTTTCACGACTTTGCGGGTCAGATTTATGACCACCACGACAACGACACTATCGACAACAGGCTTCGCGGCCTGTACCGGTTTTTCTTGGGCTTGGGCAAGAAGGTGCTCATTGCCAATGTGATGGGCGCGGCTTCAGATACCATCTTCGCCCTGCCTGCCAACCACTTGGATACCGGCATTGCCTGGTTCGGCATCCTGAGCTACACCTTCCAAATCTATTTCGACTTTTCGGGCTACTCCGATATGGCTATTGGGTTGGGCCTTATGATGGGGTTCCGGTTTCCCGAGAACTTCAATAACCCCTATTCGGCCTCCTCCATCACCGACTTTTGGAGGCGATGGCACATCACATTGGGTAGTTGGATGCGCAACTACCTGTACATTCCGCTTGGTGGCAACAAGGTGAAATCGAAGGGGAGGTTGTTTTTCAATTTGTGGTTCGTGTTTTTGGCATCCGGCCTGTGGCATGGTGCCGCATGGGGGTACATCATCTGGGGGGGCTATCACGGTTTCTTCTTAGTGGTGGAGCGGTTGTTTTTGGGCAAGTGGTTGGCAAGGCTTGGTAAGTGGGCATGCCTGTATACGTTCCCGGTGGTGATGACCGGTTGGGTATTTTTCAGGCTCGAGCACCTGCATCCCGGCGTGGCCTATATCAAGCGGATGTTTTCGTGGCATACCGGCCACCCCGAATGGCAAACCAACAAGGAATACCTGTTCATGCTGGCCGCTGCGTTTTTGTTTTCGTTTTTTACGTTGGGCAAATGGGGCGATAAGGTTCAGCGGGCCGTGTTCCACAATCCGTATTCCATGAGGATGCACTATGTCATGACGTTTTTGGGTGTGGTGGTGTTCATCATTGCCGCCGGGCGCATCACCACCTCCACGTTCAACCCTTTCATTTATTTCAGATTCTAAGACGTATGGAGCGCAAAAAGAAGTGGTTGCTGTATTTCCTGTTCATCGTCTTGACGCTGCCCGCGGTGGAGCAAAAGTTCCATTTCATCAAGGTGGCGCCTTTAAAGGGTGGCTATAAAGATGCTGTTGATTCCGTTTTCCGGCTGCAATCGTGGTTGTCGGGAGCATTTCAGGCACAGCGGGAGAAATACCTGAACGATGGAGTGGGTTTTAGGCCCGATTTGGTGAGGCTCACCAACCAAATCGATTTTTCCCTTTTCGATATCTGCCACACGGCTTGGACGGTGAAGGGTAAAGACCAA
>CAIVHI010000238.1 GCA_903905685.1 uncultured Bacteroidota bacterium
CGCTCCTCCTTCAGTTTGTCAATCAGTATAGCCAGCGGCTCGGGCATCATGACCATGCCGGCACCACCGCCAAACTGGTAGTCGTCTACTTGACCCTGCCGATAAGGCGTGTGGTCGCGCAGGTTGTGCAAGTGGATGTCCAGCAGCCCTTTGGCCTTGGCGCGTTTCAGGATGGAATGGCCGAAGGGGCTTTCGAGCAACTCGGGCAATACGGTGATGATGTCTATGCGCATGAGGACGTGCGGGGGAAGGCCCCGACTATTTTTCCAAATATACTTCCAGCAGTCCGTCGGGCAGCAGGGTTTCGATGAACTTCTGCTTGACGTCCACTTTTTTAACGGTTTGCTCAACGAGTGGTATCAGCACCTCGGTGTCGTGAATGGTGAGCTTGGCCAGCCATTGGGTGCCGGTCATAAAAACGTCTTCTATGTGGCCGAGCACGCCCAGTTTGCGATCTTTCACTTTGAACCCTATCCAGAGCAGGGGTGTATCGTCCACATAGCCTGCAAGGAGTTTCTCGTCCACAAATACCGTTTTGGATACCAACCGCTTGGCTTCGGTAACGGTGGGCACTTCTTCCAAGGTTATCACGATGGTCTCGTTGTCGGCAATGCGGAAGCCGGCCACGAAAAAGGGGATTCGGCTGCCTTTGTTGATTTCCAGCAACAGGGCGGTACCCTTTTTCAGCCATTTGCCGTCGCCCACAATGTGCGTCAACACCAGTCCGCCTTGAAGGCCGTGTGTGGCCGCTATCTTGCCAATCCTTATCATGAGCTGTTGGTGTGGGTTTTAAGGGTTTAACGTGCGGCATCAGTGCCTTGCATACTTGGTAAACATTTTTTCACCGGCGTTTATTTCAATGGACATTCGGTTCTCGGCAGGCGGAATAGGGCATGAAAAACCTTCGCCATAGGCACAATAAGGGTTGTAGCATTTATTGAAATCGACAATGACTCCACCGTTCACGATGTCCTTTTTCGACAAATCCAAGTAGCGGCCGCCACCGTATGTAAGGTCGTAATTGGTGAGGTCGTTGAAGGGTAGAAAGAGGTCATCGCCATGCACGGCACCGGTCATGATGTCTATCATTTGGTAGAGGTGCAGTTTCAGCGACTGCCCATTGAGGTCGAACGTGACGTAGCCACACTCCCTAAACGGCTTGTCTTTACCACTGTGGGTGGGTATCATGATGGGCGTTGCTCCCGGAGTCTCGATATAGGACGCCCAAACCCGGTAAGCCGGGTCGGGCTCGAAAAACGAGAGGTAACGGGCATCCTCGGGCTTCACCGGCTGCCGCTTCTCGGCCAATAACTCCTTGATGTAGCCGTCGCGATACAGCAAGATGCTGTCGCGATAGGATTGTGCGCGGCCGGCCGCTGCCAAGCAGAGGCATACTGCAATAGCCACTACAAAGCGTGTGGCGGTGCGCAAGCGCAACGGAATAGTCATTCTTGAAAGTACCTGCATGACGCTCAACGCTTAGGAATGTTTTTCGGGCCTCATTTGGGGAAACAGCAATACGTCTTGAATAGACACCTGCCCGGTGAGCAGCATGGCCAGCCGGTCTATACCTATACCGATGCCTGCCGTGGGCGGCATACCATATTCCAGAGCGCGGAGGAAGTCGTAGTCGATGAACATGGCCTCGTCGTCGCCGCGCTCCATAAGTTTCACCTGCTCTTCAAACCTCAAGCGTTGGTCTATGGGGTCGTTCAGCTCGCTGTAGGCATTGGCAATCTCCTTGCCGTTCACAATCAACTCGAAACGTTCTACAAGCCCGGGTTTGGAGCGGTGTTTCTTGGTGAGCGGACTCATCTCGACGGGATAGTCGGTGATGAAGGTGGGCTGGATGTAGTGTTTTTCACACTTGCCGCCGAAAATCTCGTCCACCAACTTGCCCTTGCCCATAGATTCGTCTACCTGTATATGCAATGCCCGGCAGGTGTCGCGCAATTGGGCTTCGTCGAAATTGGAAATGTCGATGCCGGTGTGCTCCTTTATGGCATCGAAAATGCTGATGCGCTTGTAGGGCGCCTTCATCTCGATTTCAACTCCGGCTACCGTGGCTACCGATGTACCGTTGGCGGCAATGGCGGTCTGTTCCAGCAGTTGCTCCGTGGTATCCATCATCCACAAATAGTCTTTGTAGGCCACGTAGAACTCCAGAATCGTGAATTCGGGGTTGTGCGTTCGGTCCATACCCTCATTGCGGAAGTCGCGGCTGAATTCGTAAACCCAGTCGAAGCCGCCCACGATGAGGCGTTTCAGGTACAACTCATTGGCAATGCGGAGGTAGAGGGGGATATCGAGTGCATTGTGATGCGTCACGAATGGACGGGCGGTGGCACCACCGGGAATGCTTTGCAGCACGGGGGTGTCTACCTCCAATGCACCACGCTCGTTCAGGAAATTGCGGATGGCATTGCGCATCTTCGTAATTTTCACGAAAGTGTCTTTCACGCCGGGGTTTACGATGAGGTCGGCATAGCGCTGGCGGTAGCGGAATTCCAAATCGGTTACGGCATCAAACACCTCCCCATCTTTTTCGCGCACCACGGGCAGCGGGTGCAGCGCTTTGGACAGTATGGTGAATTCTTCAACATGTATGGATGTCTCCCCGGTTTTGGTGATGAAGCCGAAGCCCTTGATACCCACGATGTCGCCGAGGTCAAGCAACTTTTTCCAAACGGTATTGTAGAGGGTTTTGTCGTCGCCGGGACAAATGTCGTCGCGGCGGATGTATGCCTGAATGCGGCCGGTGCTGTCTTGGAGGACGGCAAAGCCCGCCTTACCCATATCGCGGACGCTCATGATGCGGCCAGCGAATGATATTTTGGAAAAAGCTTCCTTGTTTTCTTCGGAGTAGCCAGCCTTGATTTGGGCAGCAGTATGGGTGATTTCGAACAGGGGGGCAGGATAAGGGTCGATGCCGAGCGTGTATAATTCCGCCAGTTTTTCGCGGCGCACCAGTTCCTGTTCGCTTAAAGTATGTTGCATTTTGCAAATTTAGGTTTTTGGCGGGAAACGTGGGCGCGGAGGAGTGATGGGCAAGAGAATC
>CAIVHI010000239.1 GCA_903905685.1 uncultured Bacteroidota bacterium
AGAAGCTGCTACACGGTAGGGCGCAACACTTTACGGTTATCACACCTGCGCAGAACATGGAGAAAGTGCGCCGGTATGCCCGCCTCAGTGCAGCAAAAATGTATGGGCAAAAGCGGGAGGCGGGCTTCGTGAAACGCTACCTGTCTCCACTATCGGCATTCCTTCAAACCTATGTGCTGCAGTTGGGGTTTCTGGATGGCCGATATGGCTGGGTGATAGCGATGTCGGTATTCGAGAATGTGCGGTTAAAGTACAAGTATCTCTACCTGCTGAATTCGGACCAACCACTGCCGGAGCCGTAATGCCCATCAATATTCTATCTGCAAGTTGAGCGCGTCCTTAAGTCGCCCCAAGTTGGGGTTGATGCGCACCATGGCCTCGAAGACTTCGGTGCGCGACAAGACTACCGGGAGTTGGGGCATATTTTCCGCTTCTTCGGGCACCACGTTCGATGTAATCCTGACCCTAATCCCCGCAGCCTTTGTGAAAAAGTCTATCAACACCGTGCGTTCCGCTTTGGCATAGTTCTCGTTGAACTCGCTGGGGCAGATGATTTTCACCTCATCGGGTGGGGCGGCCTCCACCCGCATCATGGAGAATTGGGCGAAGTTGATGGACTGTCCCGATTGATGTAACCCCAATTTGAACTGCTCGAAGATTTGCTTGGCCTCTTCGCCGGTCAATATCTTGTCGGCCTGCTTCGCGGGGCCCGACGCATTGTTCAACAATTGGTCCATGTCGAGCATAGACTTGCTGAGGCGCCGGGGAGCTGCCGTAGGGTCGCGGGGCAATGGTGAGGCAGTGGCGACGGCGGCGGTTGAAGTGTTGGCCGCAGGAGCCATAGAAGGCTTGGCGGCAACTACGGCCTGCGATACCTGCGGCGTTGCGGGGCGGGCAACGGGTTGTGGTGCCGGCTGAGCCGCAATTAATGGGCTATCTTTTTTTTTTTCGCCCTCGGTTTCGAAGGGATTGCTTGAAGTAGTGACTTGCAGCACGTAGCACAGCCTGATGAGGCACATCTCTACATGCAGCCGTTTGTTGCGGGCGTTTTTATATTCCAACTCGCAATCGTTGATGACGTTGAGGCAGGAAATGAGGAAGGACGGTGGCGACTGGTTGGCCTTTTCGTAATAAAGGCGTTTATGTTCGCTCGGCACATCCAGCAACTTGGCCATGCGGTCGTCTCGGCATAGCAACAGGTTGCGGAAGTGTTCGGCCATGCCGCTCACCACGGTATCGCCCTCAAAGCCCTTTTCGAGAGCCAAGTCCAATTTCAGCAATGCCCCACCCACATCTTGCGACAGCAGGTGGTCGGTGAGGCCAAAGTAGAAGTCGGCATCGAGCAGGTTAAGGTGCTCCATGGTGCTGGAATAGGTAAGTACCCCGTCGGTAAACCCCGAAATTCGGTCGAGCATGGATAGCGCGTCCCGCATACAGCCCTCGCTCTTTTGGGCTATCACGTGTAGCGCGGCCTCGTCGGCCTTCATGCCTTCCTTTTGGGCTATGCCTTGCAGGTGCAGCACGATGTCGCGCGTAGTGATGCGCTTGAAATCAAAGATTTGGCACCGGCTTAGGATGGTGGGCAATATCTTGTGCTTCTCGGTAGTAGCCAAGATGAAGATGGCATAGGGTGGCGGCTCCTCCAGTGTTTTCAAAAACGCATTGAAGGCTGCGGCACTCAGCATATGCACCTCATCTATGATATACACCTTGTACCTGCCCTGCTGCGGAACGAAACGTACTTGGTTGGTAAGCTCACGTATATCGTCAACGGAGTTGTTGCTGGCGGCATCCAACTCAAACACATTGAACAGGTTGTTGTTTTTGAAGCCCTTGCACGACGAGCACTCGCCGCATGCCTCCATATCTGCCGTAGGGTGTTCGCAATTGATGGTCTTGGCAAGAATGCGCGCGCAGGACGTCTTACCTACGCCGCGAGGCCCGCAGAACAAAAAGGCATGCGCCAACTGCTGGTGTAGGATGGCGTTTTTGAGTGTTGTGGTGATATGGCTCTGCCCCACAACCGTATCGAACGTTTGCGGGCGGTATTTTCTGGCCGATACTAGGTAATTCTCACTCATGTTGACCTCGTTTGTATTCGTCTCGCAGGGCGAGCCGAATACGCGGCAAACTTACCGGAAAAACTGCAAACCGAAAAACCCGTTACAGTTCGGCGAGCTTGCAGATGGTGGCCCAATTGCGGGTGGTGGCCCTGATGCCCAGCTTTTTTTCGATGAAGTTGTTGTTCAGCTTGGTGTCGCCATAGGCCAGATGCAGGATGTAGACATCACGCCCAATGACCCGCAATTCATCGGTACCCGACACAGTCGGCAGTGTTGCGACGGTCGCACTTGTCGGGTCCGATTCCAGCATCGTCACGCTTACCTTGCGCACATCGCCCTCCGCAAGCGCAGGGTAGGGGTTGCCGGCAATGGTTTTGCGGAATTCGGCCCGCGGCCGCACCAGCGTGGGCACGTCATAAGTCAGATGGGTTTTCAGCATCGATTCAATCTCCCGCCGCAGCGGTTCTGCATCCGGGTGCGGTGCGTCAAATACCACATTGCCGCTCTGGATATACGTCACCACATTCAGAAACCCGGCCTCCTCAAACATCCTTTTGAGGTCTGCCATCTTAATGATTTTTTGTCCGCCGACATTGATGCCGCGCAGGAGGGCGATGAAACGGGTGTGCATATGGGGTGGGGTTCCTGCAAATATCGAACGAAACCAGCAAATTCGTAAGGTGAAACAAGTTTCATACACCGACGAAAGGATGGAACAAATGCCCGTACGCATGAGGAAAGCCATCCCGGAGGTTACCCAGCCTATTGGGGTTTATGAGCAAAGCTTGAAAATCGGGAAGTAGGTGGAACCACGGATAGTGAGGGTGAAATCGAGCCGCGTTTGAGCCAACTCATGTGGTCATTGCCTGGTGCAACGGCTCTTGAAAATCTCCTGCTCTCGGTCTTTGGTTCCCGTTGGTTTTTCTCCATTTGCATCATTATAAAGGTCCAAAATCCACTCCTACCGCACCAGATTTTGATGGTTCTTTTGGCGATTTGGTCGGATTGCGGCATTAATGGTTGAAGACCAAATTGCTAAGCAGGTTTTACTCATGGTGCCCAATGGGGTGGTGGACCTATTGCTACACCATGCGTCCGAGGGCACGGGGCGAGCCCCAAATTCTTGCCACTATCTAACGCCTCTCGGGCGTGCCGCTCCAAGGATGTCGCATGTAATGCCGATAGACGAACGGGTAAGTAGCTGTTGTTGGATGGCGGTCATTGGTATTCCATTGCCGTCCGCCATCCATTTACCCCACCCACAATGCCCGATGTGTGCTACATTTGCGGTGGGTTGTCGACCCCTTATTCGCAAAAACAGTTCATTAATCACTTGTATGAGGAGAGATTTCAAGAATGCGGTAATAGAATGTGTGCCCAATTTCAGCGAGGGCCGCAATATGGATGTTATCCGCCAAATTACTGCCGAAATAGAAGCTACCGACGGGGTGCGCCTGCTGGATGTAGACCCGGGTAAGGCCACCAACCGTACTGTGGTCACGTTTGTGGGCAACCCCTATGCCGTGGTGGAAGCCGCCGTCAGGGCCATCCGCAAGGCGGGCGAGCTGATAGACATGCGCAATCACACTGGCGAACATCCCCGTATGGGTGCCACAGATGTTTGTCCGCTGATACCCGTATCGGGTATCACTATGGAGGAAACCGTGGAGTTCGCGAAAATGCTGGGTGCCCGCGTGGCTGCCGAAGCCGGTATCTCGGTATACCTGTACGAATATGCGGCCACTGCCGACTACCGCCGCAACTTGGCCGACATCCGTGCGGGGGAATATGAAGGCTTGGCCGCCAAAATTGGGAAACCCGAATGGAAGCCGGATTACGGCCCTGCGGTGATGAACGAAAAATCGGGAGCAACCGTCATTGGTGCGCGCGACTTCCTGATTGCCTACAACGTGAACCTCAATACCACATCTACCCGCCGCGCCAACTCCGTGGCATTCGATATCCGCGAAAAAGGGCGGCAGAAGAAGGGTGCCGACGGCAAAAACCTGAAGGGGCCTAATGGCGAAGCGGTTTGGGAACCCGGGCTGCTGAAGTGCGTTAAGGCCATAGGTTGGTTTATCGAGGAATACGGGATAGCCCAAGTATCCATAAACCTCACCAATATGTATACCACGCCGCTCCACGTGGTGTTCGACACCGCTTGCGAGCGCGCTGCGGCTCGCGGTATGCGCGTCACGGGTAGCGAACTGGTGGGTCTCGTGCCCCTCAATGCCCTGCTCGAAGCCGGTAAGTATTTTCTGCGCAAGCAGCAACGCAGCGTAGGCGTGAGCGACGCCGAACTGATTAAGATTGCCGTGAAATCGATGGGTCTGGACGAGCTCGGCCCCTTCGACCCCGAAAAGAAAGTTATTGAATACCGCCTGCGCAACAGCAATTCCAAGCGGTTGGTAGACATGACGCTGACGCGTTTTGTGGAAGAAACGGCCAGCGAGTCGCCGGCACCGGGTGGTGGGTCGATCGCTGCCGCATGCGGTGCCATGGGTGCCGCGCTGGGCACTATGGTGGCCAACCTGTCATCCCACAAAAAAGGATGGGACCACCGCTGGGAAGAATTCTCCAATGCTGCCGAACCCGGCCAAAAACTCGTGAAAGAACTGCTGCATCTCATTGATGCCGATACCGATGCCTTCAACGGCATTATGGCGGCTTTGGGTCTGCCCAAGGGCAACGATGCCGAAAAAGCCGCCCGTGCAGCCGCCTTGCAGGCTGCCACCATCGAAGCGATCAAAATACCCTTCCGCACCATGGAGGTGTCGTTTGATGTTTTTGCACTGGCGAAAACCATGGCCGCTACCGGCAACCCCAACAGCGTGAGCGATGCCGGCGTTGCCGCATTGTGTGCCCGGGCTGCAGTGAAAGGAGCCTACCTGAATGTGAAAATCAATGCCGGCACCTATGCCGAGCAACCCGAGGTGAAGGCGATATTGGAAAAAGCCGCCGCCATGAATACCGCCTGCGATGCCGAAGAACTTGCCGTGTGGCAGATTGTGAACGATAAAATCAAATAAATGGTAAGTGTGCAGGTGCAGTGGAATGGTTCGCTGCACCTGTCTGCACTTCCGAAACACCACCTATGAGAACAGGACGCCCCCTACCGCTGGTTGTTGGCCGCAAACCCATATTGGAAGCCTTGCAACAGGGGGCTGCCATCGAGAAAATATTCATGCTGCGCACAGCAGTAGGAGCCGATATCTCGATGATCAAGCAATTGGCCAAAGCCGCCAATGTGCCCATAAGCCAAGTGCCGGTGGAGAAATTGGACTTCCTCACCAAGTCGCCGCACCAAGGGGTGCTGGCGTGGGCGTCGTTGTTGCACTATGTGGAGCTGCAGGCGGGCCTCAGTCATGTGGTGGAGGCCGGCAAAACGCCGCTATTCCTATTACTCGATGGCATTACCGACGTGCGCAATGTGGGTGCCATTGCCCGCAGTGCCTGGTGTTGCGGTGCACACGGCCTCATCCTGCCCACCTCTCATGCGGCATCGCTCACCGAGGAAGCCATCAAGGCATCTGCGGGGGCGCTAACCAAGGTGTTGCTGTGCCGGGTGCCATCGGTACCGCAAGCCATAGACATCTTGAAACTGAACGGTATACAGATTTTGGGCACCCACATGAAGGGTAGCGTGCCGGTGTTTCAGAGCGACCTCACCCTGCCCACTGCGGTAGTGATGGGGGCCGAAGATACAGGCATCAGCAAGGATGTCCTTAAGCGCGCCGACCAACTCATCCACATTCCCATGGCCAACAACTTCGACTCCCTGAACGTATCGGTAGCCGCCGGCATGGTGCTCTATGAGGCCGTGAGGCAACGGGTTGGTGGTTGAGCATGCACAAAAAAGCCCTTGGCGGTTTTGGCGATAGCGATTCTTTCCTTACACGCCACCTTGCCTAGAAAGCGGCATCAATGCTGGTCAGAGGTCGTGTATTTCAATTGTGCAATCAGCAAAATTTATGCAGTCGTCTTATCCATTGGAATTTTATAGAAATTTTTGCATAATTTTGATATCCCTCCTGTTTGCAGGGTAAAAACTCTCATTTCAGTTTGGTCTAAACGGTTCGCCTATGGAAGGACATATCCGTATCGCAATGCGGCATTGCTGCGGAGGCGTACGTTTGGAAGTTGAATAGTGCCCGAAAGTCTTCATTTGTCCGTCTGTGAGGACGCGGCTCCACATCATTTCGAAATAAAGAGGTAAAAACGGCGTTTGTTGAACATGGAACCAATCGTTTTTTATTGATGTGCCGCAGTCGGTATCGCTGGCCTTTACCTGCAAGATGGGCAATATGGGGCGGCGGCGGCGGTGTTTGCCTCCTGCAACATGTTCCGCAAGGCGTTTCCTTATTGCTTGATGAATGGCGACTACAAGGGTGCGCAAAACATGCTGGGGCAGATGAATCCCACCACTGCCGACGACCAACTTTTTGCAAGCCTGGCGCAAACGGCACTGGCACTGTATGGCAACGGGCAGAACTGGTTCAATATATACGCGCAAACCGCGGCCCAACTTTCAACCCAAGGCCAATACGACCTAGCCGCAGGCTATGCCGCAGGGCAAATCGACGCCTTGGTGGGGGCAGGGCCGGTGTCCCTACCGTTGACGCTCATGGCCGACACCGCGTTTGAGGATTCGATAGCTGCTTACCGGAACGGTAATCCGAATGGCAACCGGAATGGAAATGCGCCAAGTGGGGCAACAGGCAACGATGCCGTGCCTTTCCGCGTTTACCCCAATCCATCGAATGGGCAGATGACAGTTGAGGCTTCGGTTGCGGGTATATTCGAAGTCTGCAATATTACCGGGCAGATTGTTGGGCAATATGCGGTTGCGAACGGTGCCACCAATATCGGGTTGCCGCCAAACCTGCCGGCCGGAGTCTACCTCGGTAGGTTCAGGCCTGAGGGAGGTGGAATGGCCAACATCGTCAAATTGATGGTAAAACCGTAAAGGTTTTTAGGAGCGTCATTCCAATTGAATCGGGCAATCGGACTCTGCACTTTTTCCTGCCATCATAGTAAGCCCCCAAACATTTACCAAATTGTACAATAGGCAAAAGCAATTTTTTTAACACCCCGGTTTAGGTGCCAACAGCCTACTTTTACGTCAGCTAATTGTAATTTTATCCTTTGGCAATTTTGCAAACCAGACAATATGGAAAATAACGAATCGAAGAGCACATCGGCTCACAGCGGCTCAGGCGGCAAATGCCCGTTCCACGCAGGCACAACCAAACAAGTGGCGGGTAGCGGCACAGGCAACCGCGACTGGTGGCCCAACCAGTTGAAATTGAATGTTCTACGTCAGAACTCCTCCCTGTCCGACCCAATGGATCCGGGGTTCAATTATGCCGAAGCCTTTCAAAGCCTCGACTTGGCCGCAGTGAAAAAAGACATCTTCGAATTGATGACCACGTCGCAAGACTGGTGGCCCGCAGATTATGGCCATTATGGCCCATTCTTCATTCGTATGGCCTGGCACAGCGCGGGCACTTACCGCATTGCCGACGGGCGCGGCGGCGCAGGCTCGGGCACTCAACGTTTCGCCCCCCTCAATAGTTGGCCCGACAATGCCAACCTCGATAAAGCACGCCTACTATTGTGGCCTATCAAACAAAAGTATGGCAAGCACATTTCATGGGCCGACCTCATGATACTGGCCGGCAACTGCGCCTTGGAATCTATGGGCTTCAAAACCTTCGGTTTCGGCGGTGGCCGGGCCGATGTTTGGGAACCCGAAGAAGACGTGTATTGGGGCTCCGAACGTGAATGGCTGGCCGACAACCGATACACCGGAGACCGCGATTTGGAAAATCCGCTGGGGGCGGTGCAAATGGGCCTGATTTATGTTAATCCCGAAGGCCCCAACGGTAATCCCGACCCCATGGCTGCCGCCCGCGACATTCGCGAAACGTTTAAGCGCATGGCCATGAACGACGAAGAAACCGTAGCGCTCATTGCCGGCGGACACACCTTTGGCAAAACGCACGGTGCAGGCGACCCCGGAAAGTTTGTAGGTAAAGAACCTGCCGCAGCCCCTATAGAGCAAATGGGCATGGGCTGGAACAACACCATGGGCACCGGTAATGGTGCCGATACCATCACCAGCGGTTTGGAAGGCGCATGGACCACCACGCCCACCCAATGGAGCAACAACTTCTTCGAAAACCTCTTTGGCTACGAGTGGGAACTCACCAAAAGCCCCGCAGGCGCCCAACAATGGACGGCCAAAAACAATGCCGGTGCAGGCACCGTGCCCGACGCGCACGACCCCTCCAAGCACCACAACCCCTTCATGCTCACCACCGACCTTGCATTGAGGATAGACCCCGCCTACGAAAAAATTTCCAGGCGTTTCTACGAACACCCCGACCAGTTTGCCGATGCATTCGCCCGCGCCTGGTTTAAGCTCACCCACCGCGATATGGGACCGCGTGCCCGCTACATGGGTCCCGAAGTGCCGGCCGAAGTATTGGTTTGGCAAGACCCCATTCCGGTAGCCACCCACCCGGTAATCGATGCTCATGACATTGCTTCGCTGAAGAGCCATATTGAAGCATCGGGTCTATCGGTGTCCGAACTGGTATCCACCGCCTGGGCATCCGCATCCACCTTCCGTGGGTCAGACAAGAGGGGCGGTGCCAATGGCGCCCGCATCCGCTTGGCTCCTCAAAAATACTGGCAAGTGAACAACCCCAGCCAATTAGGCAAGGTGCTCACGGCATTGGAAGGCATCCAAGCCGCATTCAACAAAGCCAATACCACCAAGCACGTCTCCTTGGCCGATTTGATTGTGCTGGGTGGTTCGGTAGGCATTGAGCAGGCCGCAAAGGCAGCCGGCCATCAGGTTGCCGTACCCTTCACGCCGGGCCGCACCGATGCCGGTGCAGAGCATACCGATGTGGAATCGTTTGCCGTATTGGAGCCTAAGGCCGACGGCTTCCGCAACTACATGAAACCCAAGCCTCCGGTATTGGCCGAAGCTATGCTGGTAGACAAAGCCCAATTGCTCACCCTTAC
>CAIVHI010000240.1 GCA_903905685.1 uncultured Bacteroidota bacterium
ACGAAATTCTCTGACGGTAATGTTCATTTTACGGCTCCAATCGTGTTGTCAAACATGTCATTGACCGGGACTGCGACTTTTACCATAACGTCAACGGTTTATGCCGGCAATACCTACGCGGGAAGCGGAACCGTTAGCCCTACTTCAGCTACACTGTCGTTTTCTGAAGACACTACCGGTCTGCATACCACCTATACCTTCGCAAGCATGTCGAAGATATAAGGCTTTCGGCGACTTCGATGTAGCTACAAAACCTTGCAATATTTTGGCCGATCCCGAACGTCAACGTTCGGGTTCGGCTTTTTTTATGGATTATCCTATCGGGTTTGTTGGGTAATGGCTGTCGGTGCAACGCTACCCGTACCGTTCCACCTGAATATCCTTCTTGGCATAACCCATTTCCAGGATTTTTTCTTGAGCGTCATCTACCATGGCCGTCCAGCCACAGAGCATGAATTTGGCTTCGGGGTGGTCTTGGCATAATTCGCGGTAAATGTCGTGAACATAGCCCATTCGCCCTTCCCAGTGCTGGCGCGAGAGGGTGGGGTGGTAATGGAACCCCGGCAATTCGGCCTCCAGCGCCCGCATTTCGGCCTCGTAAAGCAGGTCTTCCCGCCGCCGGGTGCCGAACAATAGGTGTATTTTATGGAAGGGGATGCTGTGTGCCTTGATGTGCCGCAACATGCTGCGGAACGGCGCTATGCCCGTACCGGTGCAGATGAAGAAATGCTCCTTATCCAAGTCGGTAGGCAGCACGAAGATGCCGTGCGGCCCGCGTAGGGTGACGGAATCGCCTATCTTGATGTTGTTGAAGATGTAGGGTGAAGCCAACCCGCCGATTACCTGAACGATGATAAGCTCAATCACGTTGCCGCCATGGGGAGCCGATGCTATGCTGTAGCTGCGCCACCGCTTGTTGCGCTGGTCGCTGATGGGGAGGTCAAGGGTTACAAACTGACCCGGTAGGAACGCAAACGTGGGCTGCTCGGGCAACGTAATCCAAAACCGTCGTGTATTGGGCGTGGCCTGTACAATGTCGGTCACCACACCGCTCTGCCATTTGGGTAGCATATCCCGCAAACTTACAAAACATTCCTGCCCAAAGGGTGCTGTATAGGGTGGCTTTTCGGATATCGGGGGTTAGGCAGAAAGAATAATGGCTCTCCCAACCGCTTCTGGACCTATTGGGTTAATCAATCAGTTAAATTGTATGTTTTTAGCGAGGTATTATCGCCTATATTTGCGCAATAATATTGTTGAATACTTTAAAACGAAATTTTGGCAATGCTGAATTCAAGGATGCCTTCAGATTTGCTGTTGTCGGTCAGCTCCGCAGTGCCCGTATCGCTGATTGTGGTAGACACGGCAATGACGATTGTGGCCGCAAGCCAAACTTGGGCAGACCGGTATGGCGTACCTGCCGCCCAAATGCTCGGTAAAAACCTGTATGCCGTTAGGCCGGTTTCAGCGGAATGGCGGGAAATTCACAGCCGATGTATGGCCGGTGCTATTGAAAAGCGAGTTCGGGACGCTATGGTTATGGACGATGGTACGGAGCAGGTCGTTAAATGGGAGGTCCGGCCGTGGATGCATCTCGATGGCAGCATTGGTGGCATCGTTATCCAGTCGGAAGTAATTACCGAATATGTATTGGAGGAAAGGAAATATCAACAGTTGTTTCGGGATTTGAATTTGTTGATGGATATCACCAAGCTGATTTTCGATCAGGCGGTTTTTATGGATGAATTCGACCTGATTGAAAATGCCTGTAAGAAGATTGTTGACTTTGGGGGATACGGGCTGGCTTGGTTTGCCTATGGCCCCGAAGCGACTGCCACCAAGAAGACATTGAAATTGGTGCATAAATATGGTCCCGCAATCCATTATCTGGATGAGTTCGAAATCGACTTGGATAACGAGGTGCACCGCAATGGCCCCTCGGCAACCGCAATCATAACCGGTTCGCCCACAGTTGTCAACGACATCCCCAGCTCCCGTTTGTATAATCCTTGGTTGAGGAGCGCGGTAAGGAATCATCTGCAATCCAGCGTTTCGATCCCGGTCGACTTGGGGCATGGCCAGCGGGGGATTATTGTGGTCTATTCTTCCGAAAAGGAGGCCTTTGGGGAGGAGGAAGTCGCTATCTTCACCCGTATTTCAGTAGCACTCTCGTATTCCATCTTGGCCCAAAGGGCCGATCAGGAACATAAAATTGCGCTGCTTAAGATGGACAAGGTAGTAAAAGACCTTAACACAAGAAACAGGAACTTGGAGAGTTTTTCCGACTTGGTCTCCCACACCCTTCGTTCAAAAGTTGCCAGCCTCGTCGGCATTGCCGAGCTTATTGACGATGAAATGGTGCAGGATAGCGAAAAAACCGAAATGGTGAAGAATATGGGCTTCTTGGCGAGGTCGTTGGATGAGTCCATGAAAGACCTTAACAGTACGCTTTTGGTGAGGAACCACTTGGTATTGAACCATGATATAATAGAATTGGAGCAGAAATTTATAGATGTATTGTTCAAACTCGATTTGGTATTCCCCGGACGAAAATCGACCGTAACGACCGATTTCGCCCATGCCCGATTTGTGCGAGCCGACAGATACTATTTGTTCGAAGCCACTTTCCAACTCCTCCAGTGTTTGGTGCGCCATGAAACCAAGGAGGTGACCCACGAAATAAAAGTGAACTCGCACGTTTCAGGTGGATATGTCACCATTTATTTTCACGATACCATACTTGGTGTGAAGATGCTCGACTGCGAATATGCCATTTTCGATATCTACCGAAAATACTATCAGCATTACAACACTGGCGGAATCAAATTGTTCTATGTTGGTGCAATTTTGGAGGTATTGGGAGGGAAGTTTTCCGCTGAGACTACCGAACCCTGCTCGGTCGTGTTTTCCTTGCAGCTTCCCGTAGCCTGATTTGGAAATTTGTGGAGGGCATTTTAAGTGCCTTACTACAAAATATTGTTTCCCGTTTTGCGTTAAAATAGGGCAAACAGCTTCTTCATGGAAACCAATCTCGAACTCCTCCAATACCCCGTTGGCCGCTATGCCCGTGTAGATCAAATGAACGATGTCCTCAAGGCAGAGTGGATGACGAATCTTGCCGAATTGCCCGGTAAATTGGCGGATGCCGTCAATGGTCTCGACGCCGAACAATTGGCCACACCCTACCGCCCCGGCGGCTGGACGGTGAAACAAGTGGTGCACCACGTGGCCGACAGCCATGCCAATGCCTACATCCGCATCAAACAGGCACTCACTGAAGATAATCCGCACGTCAAAACCTATGATGAAAAGGCCTGGGCCATGCTGCCCGACTCCTCCAATGTTCCGGTGGAAGTATCCATTGCCATCCTCACCGGCCTGCACATCCGTTTGATTGCGTTGTTGCAGGGGCTCGAAGACGCCCAATGGCAGCGCACCTATTTTCATCCGGGCTTGGGGCGGGAATTTGCGTTGTGGGAGGCTGTTGCGCTCTATTCGTGGCACAGTCGTCATCACGTTGCCCACATCACCTCGCTCCGGGCCCGAAACGGGTGGTTTTGATGTGCCTGACATAGCAACCCACGTTTTTTGTTTTTCGTGAATTTAGGTTTTCTAATCGAAAATAATATTTAAAATAATAAAATATCTAAAAATGATTTGTGAGTTTCAGGAAATGAAACTATTTTAGTGCCCAAAAATCAACCTTATGGCAACCAACCTGCTCTATTTTCACAGTATCCTCCGCTACTTCATCCTCCTTTTCATGCTCATGGTCATTGTTCAAAGCCTTGTCGGGATGCTGAACAAAGGGTCGTTCAAAAAAATAAACAAAACGGCAGCACTGGTCATGATGATTATGTGCGATGTCCAGTTGCTGTTGGGGCTCGCGGTTTATTTGCTGAACGGCTGGGGAGCAAACATGGCCAAGCCGGGTGCTATGGCCGACAAATATTCGAGGTTCTTCGGTATGGAGCACCCTCTAATGATGATTATTGCGTTGGTATTGGTGCACATGGCCTATTCCGTGGCTAAGCGCAACATGGATTCCGACCGCAAATTCAAGCGCATGTTCTGGTTTACCCTGATCGCACTGTTCTTGGTATTGAGCCGCATTCCTTGGCCTGGCGAAGCAGTGGTGGGTCGTCCATTCCTCCCCAAGATGGGAGCCATCAAGGGGCAGACCATCCGCATCAATACCCCCGTGTCGGTAAACCGTTCGTAACTAGGGGCTTATCCACGCTATGTTCCGCTGGGCATTCCGAGTAGTCTATGTGCCTTGGGTGGTGTTGTCGTTCATCGTCACTATCCTTCCTGTCGCACTTGCCGTCGCGTTGATTTCCCTGTTTCGCAGTAAGCATGGCGAACGCCTGACACACAAAGTCATTGCCGCTTGGTCTCGAGTTTGGTTGCTGGTCATAGGTATGCCGGTCGGTATCGTGTCGGCGCATCCTCCGGGGGGCACCTACATCATAGTTGCCAACCATATTTCCTATATCGATAGCATCATCTTGTTTTCGGCAATTTCCAGCCATTTCAAAGCCTTGGGGAAGGTGGAAATAGCTGCCATACCCATAGTCGGATTTTTATATCGGCAAATAGCCATCCTCATAGACCGCTCGTCGGCTGCGAGTCGTGCGGCCAGTATGAAGAAGATGTTGCAGACCTTGCAATCGGGTTGCAGCATCGTCATTTTTCCTGAAGGGACGTTCAATGAGACCAATCAACCCTTGTTGCCGTTTCATGATGGCGCCTTCAGGCTGGCTGCAACTTCGGGTGTGGCTATTCTTCCGCTAATTATCCCCGATACCGTGGCCCGGTGGCATTATTCTGCCTGGTGGAAATTCACCCCCGGCCGCAACCGTGCCTTTTTTCTTCCACCGGTTTCGCCGGTAGGGGCGCAGCCCGAGCAGATTAGGGAATTGAAGCAACAGGTGGCCGATGAAATGCAGGCTGCCTTGGTGGCGCTACGGGCAAAGTAGCCTACCGCAGTAGGAAAGTCTCGTCGTTCATCACCTTGGTGAAATCCACCAGCAACTTGGCAACCCCCGAAATGTTCTTCAGCGACAACTTCGTAGATTGATCGTAAACATCGTGGTAGAAGCCGGGACCTCCATTGCTATACAGGAAGAACGATGGCACACCCGCCTCTGTGAATGGATAATGGTCGCTGTTGGCTGCTTTGCCGCGAGACTTGATGGTGGGTATGTAGTGGTTCCGGTTGTTGAGCCGTTGCAGAATGCCGAATTGGTCGGGAAATTCTGTGGCATTTACTACTGTAACTCCATCCGTGGCATCTCCCATAATGTCCAAATTGACGAGGAACTTCATTTTGGCCAACGGTACAACCGGATGTTTTACATAGAACCTCGACCCCAGCAAATCGGCTTCCTCGCCGCTGAATGCCATAAATAGGAGGGAGTACTTATGGGGGTGTGTGGTAAAATAGTAGGCCAGATAGAGCATCATGGCGGTGCCGCTCGCGTTGTCGCTCGCGCCGGGAAATGTGGTCTCGCTGCCCATCATGCCCAAGTGGTCGTAGTGAGCAGTGAAGACGATGAACGAGTCGGTCACTTTGCCGGGCAGGAAGCCGATGACGTTTTCGTTTTTGCCCCGTGGAATAAAGCTACTCTCTACTTCAACCGTAGCCCACTTCAATTTGGACGGCAATGCCGATTCCTTTACATAGAAGATGGTGGAATGGCAGGTGTCGGGTTTTACCGACCAAGTCAGTTTTTCTTTGCCATTAATGATGTAGCAGCCTTTAGGCAGTATGTAGGGGAATAAGTCTTTCTTGATACTGAGGGCCTTGCAAACCGGTGTGACATCGTCGAAGTAGTAGATATTATCGTTCGTGAATTTAGCTGCGAATTCGAGCCAAGACGCAGTGTCTACCACTTGGGTGAGGTCCACCGTTTCGATTTTCATCTGCTCGGCGGAGAACGGTAGGCTGGATGGGTCAATAATGAAGTCCTCGCCGGCCACCAGCTCGGTTTTACCGATGGTGAGGCTCATTTTGCCGGGAAACGTGTTTACGGGGAAAACATAACTCTGCACATAGGAGCCATCTTTCGTGATGCCGCGCATTTTGTAATCCTTGAACTTGTTTTGGATGAACAGCGATGCGTTTTCCTTTCCGTTCTTGACGTAGCCTCGTCCATGCATGCCCGTGTCGGACAGGTATTGCACGTTTCTCCTGATGATTTCATCCTCTGAGTTGGTCTTGATGGAATTCTTGATTTGTCCTGTCGCGAAAACAGGGGCTACCGCAATGAGCAGCGCGAAAAGCAGGCACTTCCTCTTCATTTTTGTCTGTTTTTGGGTTGTTTGCCGAATTGTAATCAGGTTGCAAAAGCAGGGGCACAGGTAACCGGAGCCGCACAACGCGACACCCGTAGAAAGAGACAGGGTGAATAACGCGCCTCCTAAAGAGGCTAAAGAAAGTTTCGCAGTTTAGAAAGGCCCAAGGGGCACACTTTCGACAGTTAAACGCGATAAAATAGGTAATCGGCTGATTTACAGTCGATCAATGGGTTCCGTAATACAGGTAATACGTGAAACTCGCCGTTGCCGGGAAGACGTCCATCGATGATGTGGCTGTATTGTAGTGATACAGGTTCATCTTCACGGAGCCGGTTATGGTGCGAGCGTCAGACTGAGATACGTATATGGTGCCCAAAGAATCCATGGTGTACTGGGTATAGCCGTTGCCCTTGTCGGTAAACACATAAGGCACACGGGTTGTGTCGGTACTGTCGCGTATGCCCATGGTATAGGTGCCGGTGGGGTCGATATAGTTGTTTTTTTGGCCTTCGCAGCCAAATATCACGTTCTTGGTGTTTGCCGAAATGGACACTACCGAAATCTTGCCTCCGTAGAACTTGTCGGTACTTGTAGTTACACTTGCAGTAATCGGGTGCGATGCATCCGACGTTTCATTATAAGTGGTACCGTTGAAGTTGATGGAAAAATAGTTGACCGGCACCACGATGGTGTTCGGGTTGTTGGGAGAGCAGGCGGCCAATGCCACCACCAAAAACAGTAGGAAATACTTCATAATGTCTGTTTGCGATAAAAGTACTCAAATTTTTGGTTGTGTGTATGCTTTCCAAACGGCTTCGTCAATTTTCCGTCCATTGGGTTCCATGTAACCAGAAGCGTGCCATGTTCGGGTGCCCGGGTGGCATAAAAAAGGCGCCCCGAAGAATGGGACGCCTTTTTGTGCCTGAAAAGGTAACTACTTGTTTTTACCATTGAATTTATAACCCACGCGAACGCCGCCTTGGGTCAAGAACCCTGTTCCTTGGCCCACGCCATCCAACTGGTTGATGTAGGTCATTCCCAAACCGAAATCGAAGCCCATATAGAGGTGTTCGGTAGTGATGATGCTCCAGCCGAAGTTCAGCAATGCCCCCATCAAGAAGCGGGATTGGGTTGCATTGCCCGAGAATCCGGTGTTGTAGTCGTAGGTCGATTGGGTTCTATTGCCCACGCCCAGTACTAAGGACGGGCCGAGGGAAAATTTCACGTGACCGCGGCTGTTGGCATTCGTATATATTTTCAAGCCCGGTTGCAGATAGAACATCGGGCTGCTGAATTGGCTCGTAGTTTGTCCGGTAGAGTAATTGGTTTGATCGCTGTTGGAGAACGTATAGATGGCAGGAAGGTAAAAGCTCAACCACCCCGTCTTATCGAGCCCCCTTTCGTAAGACACCGCGAAGCCGATACCGTTCTCCGTAAACTGCAGTGGCGCTACTGCAATGATGTTTTTGTTCTTGAACATATCTTTCTTGGCGGCATATTTTTTCGCACCAATCGATTTCCCATGCTCGTCTACTCCAATCAACTCCGTAGACTCCTTAAATACGTCGCTGCTGCCATTGCTGTATACGATTTTCATGACGTCGCCCTTCGGGATGGTGTATTCGGGACCCGTAAGGTTGTCGAACATCCTGAAAACGATTCCGTCTATCGATACCTGATAGACTTTCGCCTCAATGATTTGTCCGTCCTTTTTGTAAATCCTGTCTTGAGCGGAGGTGTGCAAAGCGATTACCGAGAGCAGGGCAATCAAAACCATTTTAAGCCGATTCATAAAACATGTGTTTTTTGGTGTGAAGAAATATTTTTTACTTGCCGGCGTTGTGAGGCAAGTACGGTGCAAAATTATGGTTTGTGGTCCGCAAACATTAATTCGGATTGGTTCTTGATGGATTTTTTGATTTAAATCAATTTTACCCGGTTTCCATCCAAACGAACGGTTTTTGCCAATCGATATTGTAACCACCTATGGAAATGCGGCAATTTTAGTGCCGGAAACGGACCGACCAAGACATATAGTTGAACCTGATTTACGGTTGCCGTTTGCCATTCGTTCCCGCAGTTCGGCGGGCCCTTGAAAATGAACGGTTTCAAAAATAATCACTTTCCTTTTGCATAACCAACGGGAATTCCGATATTTACGAAAACGTACCTGCTATGGCTTTTGAGACCGGCCCCCTCGGGGCGCAAATTTTGTCGATGTTGGAGAGTGGCAGAACGACGGATGAAATCACCACGGAACTCATTAATGGTGGTCATGAAGAAAGGTTTGTCCAAAATATCGTTGCCGAGGCGAAAAAACTCTACTACGCCAAAAAACGGACCAGTGGACTCACCCTAATTATGGCCGGCGGCGTGATTTGCCTGCTCAGTTTCGTTTTTTCGATAAATTCCTACCTCTCCGATCAACCCATTTCTTGGGCACTTTACGGCCTTACCACATTGGGAACCTTGGTTATTTTCGCCGGGTTTATTAAAGTTTTCTAAAAATTTTTCGACGATTCACGGTGTTTTAGAATACACCGGCCGCGGCTTTGCGGACAAATTCGCCCGCATGTAGCCAAGAATTTGAATTTGCTGTTTATATTTGGAAGCAGTTTATACCTTTGAAGCCCACTCCGCTCCACACAAATACGTGGAGACAGTAGGTATTTTAAGGCTTTTTTAAGAAAATGACGTTGTTGTACGAGACGGGACTTTATATTTTTAGTATTTAGTCCTATCTTTGCAGCCCGAATTTAAAAATATTCAATAATAATACGTTAAATAATTACGCAGCGGCCCATGCACCTAAAAGGTTTAATTAAGATTTTCACTGTCGCATTGATCGTGCTGTCTCTGTACCAGCTCTCGATCACGATGATCGTCCGCAATGAGGAGAAGAAGATGATGGCGCAAGCCGGCCGCCAGGCCGCATTGCTTTATCCCAATGCTGACAGCACGACCCGCAACCGGGCGACAGACAGCCTATATCAGGCCATTACCGACAGCATGCAGGGTGAGGTGATTTTCAGTATCCCCGTACTGAAGAAATACACTTATCAGAATGCCAAAGGCGAAGAGCTCAGTTTGGGTCTCGACCTTCAGGGCGGTATGAACGTGACCCTCGAGGTGAGCCTCGACGATATGGTGCGTTCCATGTCCAACAACCCTAAAGATCCCCGCCTGAATCGCGCCATTGCCGAGGCCAACAAAGCCAAAGCAAACAGTGAAGCCAACTTCATCACGCTGTTCCGCGAGAATTTCGAAAAGGACAATTCGGGGGTTTCGTTGGCAACGCTGTTCACGAAACCTTCCGAAAAGGAAATCGTGACGGGGTCAAACAATGATCAAGTGGTTGCCAAGCTCAATCGTGAGGCTACCGATGCGGTTCAACGCACCTACAATGTACTTAAAACACGTATCGACCAGTTTGGTGTAGCCAATCCTAATGTGAACCTCGACGAGAAGAAGGGTATCATCACCGTGGAATTGGCAGGTGTGCACAACCCGGAGCGCGTAAGGGCCTACTTACAGGCCACCGCGAAACTGCAATTCTTCGAGAGCTACAACAACCAAGAAGTTGGGCCCATGATGGAGAACGCGAACAATGCCCTCTATGCCTATCTCTCCGGAACCAAGGAAGACACAACCGGTATCAAGGACAGCCTTAATGCTGCCGACAAGACCGCCGCATCAGACTCCGGGAAGACTGCAACTGCCGACACCGGCAACCTGAACAGCTTCGTAGGAAAAGCCGCGAAAGACAGTGCCGGCGGTAAGACTGCCAAGGGCAATGACACCACTGCAAATGCAGAGAAGGAAGCCGTAAAAAAAGCACCCCTGTTTGCACTCATCACGCCCGACATCGACCAAGAACGCCATTGGGTGTCTAGCCCACTGGTAGGCTTTGTGGCCAAAAAGGACACCGCCAAAGTGAACCGCATGTTGGCACTGGATGTTGTCCGCAACAAATTCCCCGCCAATATCCATTTCTGCTATGGCACTGAAGACGGCAACAAAACTAAAGACCCCAATTTCCGTCTCGGACTGTATGCCGTTAAAATGCCTCCGGGCGGCGTTGCCCGTTTGGAAGGCGACCACGTGACTTCCGCTTATGCCGACTTCAACCAGCTCACCGGCAAGCCCAGCGTTTACATGGATATGGATCTTACGGGTTCGCACATCTGGAAGGATATGACCGGCAAAAACGTAGGCAACTTCGTAGCCGTAGTGCTCGATGATCGTGTTTATTCCTGCCCACGCGTTGAAGGCGAAATTTCCGGTGGCCGCACCGAAATTTCCGGCCAGTTCAGCAGCGAACAAGCCAAAGACCTTTCCAATATCTTGAAGTCGGGTAAACTCCCCGCACCTGCACACATCGTTCAGGAACAAGTGGTAGGGCCTACCTTGGGTGTAGAGAACATCAATAGGGGAATGATTTCCCTCGTACTCGCCTTTGCAGTGATATTCGTACTGATGTTGGTATACTACAACTCAGGCGGTATTGTTGCCGACATCTCATTGGTGCTCAACCTGTTGTTTACGGTTGGCGTATTGTCTGCCCTCCACGCCACCCTTACCATGGCCGGTATAGCGGGCCTGGTTCTTACCGTAGGTATGGCGGTAGATACCAACGTAATCATCTTCGAGCGCATCAAGGAAGAAATTACGGGTGGTAAGACTTACCAACAGGCTGTGATAGACGGGTATAAACGTTCGTATGCTCCCGTACTCGATGGTCACGTAACTACGCTGATTACCGCAATCATCCTGTTCATCTTTGGTCTCGGCCCTGTGCGCGGTTTCGCAACCACTCAGATATTGGGTATCCTGTTGTCTTTGTTCTGCGGTATTTTGGTTTCCCGCCTCATTACCGACATTTATACCAAGCGTGAACGCCACTTGCAGTACTTCACAGGTATTTCGAAATCTATTTTCCGCAAAGCACACTTCAAGTTTGTTGAAGCACGCAAGTACACCTACGTAATTACAGGTATCGTGTTGTTGCTGGGAATGAGTACCTATTGGGTAGGTTTCAACAAGGGCGTGGAATTCAACGGTGGCCGTAGCTATACCGTCAAGTTCGACACGCGCCACACCACAGAGGAAGTAAGGACCAAGTTGGGCAAATACTTCGGCGAAATGCCCGAGGTGAAGACCATTGGTACCAACAACTCGCTGAACATCACTACCTCGTACATGATTACCGAGCCCGGCCAAGGCATCGACAAGATGGTTGAGCAGCGTTTGGACTCCGGCCTGATGGCTGAAGCCCTTATCCCCGCTGGAACTTCGTTTGAAACGTTCAAATCCAAGTACCTCCAAGAATCGAAGACGGTACTGCCAACAATCTCCGATGACCTGAAACGTGGTGCATATCAAGCCACCATAATTTCCATGTTCGCCATCTTCCTGTACATCTGGTTGCGTTTCCGCAAATGGCAATATTCATTGGGTACCATCTTGTCTTTGTTGCACGACGTTTGCGTAACGCTTGCGGTGTTCTCCTTCTTCAAAGGAAAGGTTCCATTTGCGTTGGAAATCGATCAGCACTTTATTGCGGCCATCCTTACCGTAATCGGCTTCTCCATGAACGATACCGTAATCGTATTCGACCGTATTCGCGAATACTTCCGTAAGTCGCCCGATGAAGACAAAGTTTCAGTTATCAACCGCGCCATCAACGATACGCTTAGCCGTACCATCATGACGTCGCTCACGGTGTTCATTACCCTCCTCATCCTATTCTTCGTAGGTGGAGAAGCAACCCGTGGGTTTGCGTTCGCGATGTTGATTGGGGTGTTCACCGGTACCTACTCTTCCATCTTCGTTGCCGCACCGGTACTCGTGGATATGGATAAGAAAGACACCTTGAAAGCCGAGGTGGATCGCGAAGCACGCGTAGAAGAATTGAAGAAAATGGCATAAGCTTCACGGCTTGCCCCATTTACATTTCATAGAAAGACCCGCATTCGGTTCACGGATGCGGGTCTTTTGCTTTTTTATAAGGTGTCGTCTATCTCCAACCGTAGATACGAAACTTCCTACCTGGGATTCGTGGAGGCAGGTTTGCCCTCGATTCCGTGTTAGCGCACCGCCGCAATGGCGTTACCCACCAACGCAATGAGTTCCATGTCGGCCTGTCGCACTTTGGATTGATCGGCTTCGTTGAGTAAGGCTCTATAATTCCGTTCTTCATCGGGTTCATACATCACTTCCAAATTATTGATGAACACACAAATCTTGTGGGTGTATCCCATTGGCAATACTTGCCCCTCAAAACTGCATTCACTTCCCCTAAATTCAACCGTTATTGTAAAGCCATTGTCCATCAGCCAAATATACTTGGTGAATGGCAGACATGCCGACTTTATGTTCTTGGGTGCCGATGTCTCTGGAGGTCAATGGCGGCGATCTAACGAGTGCCCGACAAGTCCCCGGTAATCGGAATGCAGCCCCAACATCCCCACCGAACACGCTACTCCCGTTTAAAGTAGATGCCGCCATTGACTATGACGACCGGGGTATTCAAGTCTGCATTCATAGCAACGCAAATTGGGGAGTAAAGGACAAAAGTTGGCTGTTTTTATTGATGATATATTGGTTGGTGCTCTGCTTATCTTAATGTAGCCATTGCCATTATTGCATTCGAAGGGGCTGTGTGAAATCCCAATCCTTGCGACCTTGGTTCTACTCCCCACTGTTGCCTTAGCCCTTACCGCTACATCTCCATAAGGCCTCTTGGCCCTCTCACCGCCGAAATCCTGCCAACCACCGATTCCTACTGTACAACCACAAATAGGACATCTAATTTTGACGCCACGTCAACTTCAACAATAAGGCACCATGATTATAGTCATAAGCGTTATCCTCGCTATCGTAATTATCTACAAAATGTTCATGTGGCAACCCCAATTCGGTAGGCTGCCCACGGGCGAACGTTTGGAACACATGAAGCGACAATCTACCTACAAAGCAGGGGCCTTTGAAAACATACATGACACCCCCCAACTTACCGACGGTGCCAATTTTTTCAGCCTGATGAACACATTTTTTTTCCATAAGCCCAAGCGTAGTAAGCCCGCGCTGCCATTGCCCACCCAACGGGTTGATTTGAAATCGCTCGCCCCTGAGGAGAATGTGTTGGTTTGGTTTGGGCATTCCTCTTATTTTATGCAGATAGATGGACGGAAGTTTCTGGTTGATCCCGTATTCAGTGGTTCTGCATCTCCGCTCCGTTTCACTACCAAAAGCTTTCCGGGTAGCGATGCGTATGCTGTGGAAGATATGCCTGAGATTGACCACCTCATCATCACTCACGACCACTATGACCACATGGATCATGGCACGATAGTAAAGTTGAAATCCAAGGTGAAACAGGTAATCACCTCCTTGGGAGTGGGTGCTCACTTGGAGCATTGGGGCTACGCCAAACATAAAATCATCGAGAAATATTGGCATGAAGAGGTTGACTTGGGTGATGGGTTCGGCATCAACACTACGCCCGCACGACATTTCAGTGGCCGCACCTTCAAGCGCAACCAGTCGCTATGGCAGTCATTCGTGCTCACCACACCCACCAAGCGATTGTTCTTGGGCGGAGATTCGGGCTATGATGACCATTTCGCCCAGATTGGTGCCAAGTTCGGGCCTTTCGACTTGGTGATATTGGAATGCGGCCAGTACAACAAATTTTGGAAGCACATCCACATGTTGCCGCCCGAGGTGGTGAAGGCTGCCAAAGACCTTCAAGCCAAATGGTTGCTACCCGTGCATTGGGGCAAATTCGCGCTGTCGCTACACGATTGGGATGAACCGGTCAATACCGTCACCCGGATTGCCCGCGAAGAAGCCATGCCCACAGTCACCCCGATGATTGGTGAAGCGTTGAATTTGGATGGCCTGCAGGAGTTGCCCAGGTGGTGGGACGGACTACAGTAGGGGGTATTGGTGACGAACCCGCCGGAGGCTCGGTGTTCGGGTGCGTTTTTAGTCGTTCGCTCCACTCCATACCTTAAGTTGGCTACAACGCCATACCTTTGTTAATCTGGTTGCGTGTACATACGTTTATTTCGCCCCTTGCGTTATTCCGTAAGTACCCACACAACCCGATAAAATTCACCATCATGAAGTTGACCGTAATTCGTTCAGTAACAATAGTTTTAGGTATTGCCATTTTGGCCATCGGTATCAATGCCTGCACCCATCAACCGTATGTTTTACCTCAAAATTTACGTACCGGATACCCTACGTTATGTTTTGAAAGGGACGTGTTGCCCATCTTTCAATCGAACTGTGCCAAGAGTCATTGTCATGATGCCCATGGAGCCGGGGGCTACAACCTAACCAGTTATTCATCTATTGTTGGCAAAGGCATTGTTCCCGGTAATCCGGAGGCCAGTAAAATATTTGCATCACTCGATTACGAAACGGGTTCCAATTTGATGCCTAAAGGTGGTAGTAGATTGTCTGCGGCCGATATTGAGGTCATCCGTTTATGGATTGCTACCGGTGCTATCGATAGTGGAGCGTGCAGCACCAGCACCTGCGACACAACCACATTCACCTACAGTGGGGTGATTGCGCCCATGATGCAATTGCACTGCGTGGGTTGCCATAATTCGGCCTCGGCGGCCGGCGGTAGTCTTGCGACCTATGCCGCAGTTCAAAATGCGGCGGTCAATGGACGGCTTATTGGAGATATCTCCCATGCTTCGGGCTACAATTTCATGCCGTTGGGCGGCAACCAGTTGTTGCCCTGCGAAATAACCCAAGTGGAAAAATGGGTTGCCGCAGGTGCTCCAAACAA
>CAIVHI010000241.1 GCA_903905685.1 uncultured Bacteroidota bacterium
CACGACTCCACCATGAAATCCAATGGCCTTTTCGCTGCGAATTCTCGAAGCTGTGCCTTTACTTCATCTCTACCGATTTCACCCTTGGCGAACAGTTTATGACAAATAAGCAAGCCTTTAATAAATATCAATTTTCTTGACATTCGTAACTTAACGTTTCTCAATGCCCATTTTTTCCCTTTCTGTTCACGTTGCTTGTACGCAAAATCTACGCACATCGTCCGCCAGAAACGGATCAGATCGTTAAGAAAGAATCTAGGGATATTCCCTTTCCCCGTCGTCACATTGTAACCGGAATCACAGTCAATATATTGCTGTATGATTCCCCTAATTACCCTATCGTGAGCGGTTCCAACGATGGTCTTTTCATCATTCACATTGATTTTTTCAGACTCCAACAGCAGCAGCATCGGTCTCGAAAGATTATGGTTCGTGTCATCTTCTCCTCCTATGTAGTTTATCAAATCATGACTAAATGAAATTTGCCCAAACATACCCGAACTGCCGGGCTCAGTCAATCCTGTGGAAAGTATGTTACCCTCAATCAAATGAGCCAAGGAAAGATGGCTTGGATTTGCCTGTCCGTCAACCAGCAAAGTCCAATCTACATCACTTGACATCGTACACTCGTCCCGTGCTATCGATCCAAATACAACCAAATCAGACTCGGAATTAAAGATTTTCCGGGATCCAAACGTTTTGATGATTAACCTCCTATTATCTTGAGACAATGCAACAGCGTCATTGATGCCTACCCATTCCCTACCATACCGCTCAGCAATTTCTTTGATTACCGAGTACCTCAAAACCTTTCCGCTCACGATACTAAGGTAGAAAAAATGTTCAATTTTTCCCAAAGTTCTCGAATCGCTCCTGCTCCCCAACCCCCCGTCAAAAATCCGTCCCTAACGCAAAGTACAGTACAGGCTTTTGGGGGTTGTCTATGCTCCAGGCATAGTCCATCCTGAGGAAGTAGCCAAGCAGGGAGCTGCGAAGGCCGGCTCCGTAGCCTAGGCCAAGGCCGTTGCCATTGGGCACATTCACCTTTAGGAAGACATTGTTGGTAGGCGACGCCCCGGAGGTAAATGTAGGGTAATAATAGGTCTGGATGGTGTTGCTGGCACTGGGCAAGAAGCCATTCCAGGCCGCGCCCGCATCCATAAAAGCCACAAATTGCAGATTTTTGAGAAATGCCGATTGAACAGGACGTTTTACGAAGGTGGTCACTATCGGTAGGCGCACCTCGGTATTGTATACCGCGAAATTGTTGCCCTTCTTGGCCGACTGATAGTAGCCCCGAAGATTGGTGGTGAGCGCCATGAAGCCGGGGTTGCCGGTGGAGACCGCATCGGGTGCGGTTTTGGGCGAAATCCAGTTATCCACACCACCCACTTGATACTCCACTTCGCTGGTACCGTCGGAATGGGCGTAAGCAACACGGTTGGCCCAAATCACATTCTTATACAGCTTTTGATAGGTGCGGAAGTCGAAACCGAAGTTATAACAGCTCATTTTCCCTTGGCTCATCTCATACATATACTCGGCATATGCCTTGTAGCGTGTACCGAAACGGATGTTTTGGGCGGGGCTTATGGTGTTGTCGAACACATATTCCAACCTACTCATTGACCAGTATTGAATGGGGAAGTAGTCGTCCAGATAAAAGAGGCTGACGCTGTCGGTAGCTTTGGGCACGAGCTTCTCCTGACGGAGCGAGGTGTGGAACTTGATGCTTTTGACCCTGCTGATGGGGTAAGAAAAATCGGCCTGCAACATGTCGGTGGTATTGCGGAACGCATAGTCTTTTGAGCCTAAGTAGTTACCCATATTATCTACAAACGAGATACTCTTGTTGCTGGATGCCTGCGAATGCAGGAACAACAGCCCCCAATCTACCATATGCGTAAAGTTCTGGTACTGAAGGAAACATGTGGCACTCGATAAATCGAGAGGAATCTGGAAGCCGCCCGTAAACCGTTTGTCTTCCATTAATTCATTCAAACTGATGGTGGTAAGGGTGCCTAGGGATGGATTGTCGTACTGGCCGTTGTTTTTGCCATATGACTGGTATTGCGAAAACAAGACGGTATTGTCCACCCTCATGGACAGGAAATCGGGCTTGAAGCTCAGTCGGTAGGGCGATGGCTTCATTTTGATGTAGGCGCTGTCGGTAATCTCGGTGAGGAGGGAGCTATCGGCCTCCTCGGGGTGGTTACGGGCCTGACGCCTCATTTTACGTGTCACGGGTGGCGGGGCTGCGGTATCCGTAAATTCCGTCTGGAAGGCATTCCCGCCCTTTATTTCGGGCATAGGGGCATCGTCGACCCGCTTATTGAACCGGTTTTTGAAGTCGAATTTTTTGGCACCTACCGATGTACCCACATCGGGCTTCTCGATGGACAGCAAAGTGGGTTCCAATTTCAGAGGAGCGACGCTATCTTTTGGGATGGCGATTTCGTGGAAGTAGACCTTGTACAAATCCCTTTCCTGAATTACGTCGGCAGCATCGTTGGCGGCCAAATTGAACTGGTGGCTGATGATGCCCGAACTGTAGTTGGTGACCGGCACCGAGTAGGCCGAGTCCAAGTTCTTGTTGGTCCTAGCAAACTTTACTACATACTTGTTCCGTACTCCGTTGGCATCGCACAAATAGGCGAAATTATCGTATCCGTATTGAATGGGCAGCGAGATGGCGCCAGCCTTGATATCCGTGCATTTCAGCAATTCTTTACGCTTCGTTACAGTGTTGTAAAAATACACATTCATTGGGCCCGTGGGCAGTTCATTCACTTTTTGCGGCACGTTCAGGTTGGCTTCGGGGCGATTGGAGAGAAACAGTATACCCTTCCGCGACCCACCGCTGATGAACACGGGGTCCACATCATCCCAAACATCATCGGTAATATTCTCCATTTTGGACCCCTTGATGGTGAAAGAGTACAAATCGGTCTGACTTTTCTTGATGGCCGAGAAAACCAGCTTGTCGTCGTCCTCCATAAAGGTCATCCCCAACACGCGGTCGAAGCGGTTTTTGGGAATCACATAATTCTCGATTTTGCCGCGCTGCGAATTGTAGATGCGTAGGCGTGTAGAATTCCCCTTTTTGAACATGATGGCCAACTTCGTGCCGGTATTGGAGTAGGCCAGCAAAGGGTAGTTGGGGTCGGCCTGCTCGGTGAGGTCCTTTTCGCCACCTTCCAAAATGGGCGACTTTTCCTGCTCGTTGCTGGTGCGTTGCGTATACACCGTGTATTCGCCGTTCTTCCAGAGCACATAAGCCACATCCCTACCGCGAGGAGAAACCACAATATTGCGGATCACACCGTTATCCTTGGGTATTTTTATGGCAATGAGGCCCTTGGTGCTATCGGGCTTTTCCTGTTTCAATGCATCTGCAGCATAGACGTTCCTATAAAAGGCCATGCAGGAGTCGTATGCCTTCGTCACTTTCATGTTAAGGTTGGTAGGGTCTTTCATGGCCTTGTTGAGGCTGGTGCGCATCTGCATGCTGTACAACAGACTCTTAACCGTGCCGTTGTTGTAGTTGTAAGACACGAACTTCCAAAACGCCTTGCCGGCCAATTCGGGGTAAATCTCCGACAGTTCGTAGAAGCCCTTGGTGGGGTTGGCATCCATAATGCCCTTCCACTCGCTGCCGCTCTTGGCATCCCAACCGTCTACCAAGTAGGCTATATAGCCTTCGGTAACCCATGGTGGGAGGTTCAGCAACAGGGCGTTCTTCACCATTTTCTTGAAATTCTCCCCAAAAATGAGTCGTTCCATCACCACCTTCGACATGCCGGTGAGTATTTGGTGCCTCAAATCGCCGTGCTGGCCGGTAAAGTAAACCACCAATTTATCGCCCACCAAATTGAGCGTACCGGCCTTGGTGTTCTCCGTAACCTGCGACTCTTCATTGAGACCGATGTTGGACTGGCGGTATTCTTCGTAAGAATTGTAGAGGACGATGTTGAACCGGCGCGGGAACTGCCCACCCAATTTTTTCTCCACCTTGGCAATGTCGGTCTCGGCCTCCTCAGCCACATACCGTCCCAACTGCCTGCCCGTGCGGTCGTAATGGTAAACGCGAAAATGCTTGGTATCGAAAAACTTCCAATCGAATTTGCGGAACTGGCGGCGATTTTGCCCAAAAGTCTCGGTGTAGGTTTGCGCCGATGAAAATTGCGCGGGAAACTGCAACGCGAACACAAGCAGAGCAACCCACCGAAAAAACCCGGGGAGCCTCATTGGGTATTGTACTATTTTTAGAAAGTTTTTGAACCCCACGGCTTTAGACATAAATGGTATCGCCGGGGTTTAAGTGTAGACAGACTTAAATCGGCAGATGAAATAAACTGCTATTATTGCAGACCAATTTACGAAAATACGGAGAAAAAGGATGCTTAAGATAAATTCGTTTACTTTCAACGATTTCCAAGAGAACACTTATGTTTTGGAAAATGAGGCCGGCGATTGCTGGATTGTGGACCCGGGCATGTATCGCGAAGCAGAGGTATCGGCCTTGAATGCATTTATGGGCAAGCGCGCGCTTAGGCCGCGCGCCATCATCAATACCCATTGCCACCTAGACCATATTTTCGGGGTGGCAGCGTTGCAGGAAAAGTACGGCATCCCGTTTGGCATTCATGAATTGGAGCAAACGGTTCTGGAGTTTGCTCCGGCATCGGCGGCCATGTTCGGCATAAAAATGGCAGGTGCGCCCAAGTTCGACTTCCTGATTCCCGATGGCACGCCGTTGCAGTTGGGAAACGATGTATTGGACGTTTTGCATTGCCCCGGCCACTCCCCGGGCAGCATCGTTTTCCACTTTGCCGCAGGGGGGTGGGCCATTGGTGGCGACGTCTTGTTCTCGGGCAGCATTGGCCGCACCGACTTACCCGGCGGAGACTACGACACCCTCATCCGCAGCATCCACGAAAAAATGTTCCTGTTGCCCGATGAAACCATTGTTTATTCCGGCCACGGCCCCGCCACGAAAATAGGGGTGGAGAAAAAGCATAATCCTTATGTAGGGCTGTGATGGCAGGGGGTCAGTTCACCAACACCCAATTGAACCCGAAGCGGAGCATGGCATTGGGTGCCGCATAATCCGGCAACTTGCCCCAGCCTGCTACCGGCATGCCTACGAATATCACGGTATTGGTCATACCCGGTATGACCTGTTGCAGCTGGTCTACCATCAAAAATGCACGGAAGTGCTTCTTCACCTTGAAATTGAAGAAGAAAGACACCTCGGGGGCATTGGATATGGTCTCGTTGTTTTGGTAGTAGAACTGGTTGAGCAGGTAGTCGTAGCCGGCAGGTTTATAAGCCGTATTGTACCTTATGCCGAAGCCAACCGCACTCTTCAGCGCCTTCTTGAACATAGACCGCTCATAACTGATGTCGTGGCGGCCCATAAAGGTGGGCACATTGATGGGTGCACCCGCCGGCTGCTGTTGAAACACGATTTGGTTGTCGAGGTAGAAATTGCCCATCTTGAAAACCTTGCGCCCCCACACCTGAAGTATATTGAAAGGTATGTTGTAACGTGCAGGCAGAAACGCAGTGTTGATGTAGTAGTAATTATTGAGCGTATAGTCGTTCAGGCCGGCCGAAAACCGGTATTTATGGCTTTCAATGGTAGCGAACAGGCGGGTGATGCTCTCCTTTGCACCCATGAAACTGTCGGCAAAATTGTGCTTGGTATAGGCATTTTCATAGAGCGAGTAGCTGTAGGGCACGCTACCCAATTGCTGCGAGAACCCCGCCGAGAAGCTTCCTACTTTGGGTAGTTCCTTGCCAATTTTAGCCACCAAATCGAAATTGCCGGCATCTTGCCCCGTAAAGTAGATTTTGGCATCGGCGCCATAAGACCATGCGCCGGCCGAAAGTGCTTCCTTAATGAGCTTGCCTTCCAAATAGTTGTGGAACAAATTGGAGACGGATTGAACTTCATTGTAGCCCGGCAAAGCTATGAATTGGTCGTAACGGGAGCCCCAACCCAACCCGAAGCGCGCCTGATGCCCTTCCTGACCAATGAAGCCATTGAACATGATAAGGTTATCTACCCAAATCCACTTCTGCTGCACGAATACCGAATCTTGCCCTGCATAATAATAGCCCACATTCCCGAACCCTTGGTTGAACAACCCGGCATAACGTATGGAATCGGGGGTCAAATCATTGTAGGTATGTTTTTCGGAGCCCACATCGAACCGATGCGAGATGCTGAACCGTGGTGTCAATTTGAATGAAAACTGCGTGGAGTCGGCATTGTAGGATGTATCGGTAGTGCCCCACGAATAGGCGTGCTGCAAGCGGACCGAAAATTGCCGGTCGATGTTGTATACGCCAGACCGTGTAAGGCTATAATAATCGTTCTGATTCACGGCATCTATGGTCTTCCGGTCTGAATAGACGGCTTGCCCATTAGACATCATCATCAATTCCGAGTCTACCACGCCCCCGTTTTCGTCGTGTTGTTCCTTATTGTACACGAGCCCGAAGTAGAGCTTGTAGTGTTTGTCCAGGCTCTTGTAGTTGGAGCTGAGCTCGAGGTTGTCGTTGTTGCTGCGCCCTATTTTGTATTGCCCTGCCGAATTCACCTTTCGGTATTCAACGGCAAAATTCCAGTTGGGGCGAATGTTTTGAGCATGCATGAGGCCCACAAGTTGCTCCAACTTACTGCCCAACCGGTAATAGAAATCGGAATACGGCCTGTTGGTATTGTAATACTTCACGCTATCTATGCTGTATGCATAGGCATCAAAAACATGGTAGCCCATGGTTGGACCTACATTGTTGTGGGGCGTAAACATCAGGTTGGTGGTTGGACCACCCAAATTACCCAAATCGCGCGACCAAGTTTCCAAATACTTAAGCCGCTCGAATGCGTGCACCGTTGAATCCGGGACATAGTGCACATCCGAATTCAACAACTCGTAATAAACGGCAGCATCTTCATTCTTCCAACTGCTGTTGTTTGTCTTATTGAGTGACGTGTCCTTTTTGGGGGTGGAAGGCATCGCGTTTGCCTGTCCGTAGACCATATTGCCCATACCCCAACTCGAGATTACCAGGAGGAAACAGACTAAATGACGGAAGGACAAAGACAACTGGCGGGGCAATTTTAAACAGTCAAAATTAAATAAATAAACGCAGGCGAAGTAAACGGCAGGTAGATGTGTGCCAACGTTGGCCAATTTTTGCAAAACATTGTGCAGCACGAACTGGAGGAGGCCGCGGGGCTTCATGCTTTACGTATCAAAATCCGGCGGCTTGCAGGATGGTGGCATGTATTTCCTCAATAGATTTCATGCCGTCTGTCGCCGTGGTGCAGTCTACACCCGTTATCTGCATATCGCCCAATTGCAACAACCGGCGATATTCATTGGCCACGGCCCGTTGTAGGTTCAAGTCGCGCTCGTGAATATCTTCGCCGCCATCGAGATAATCCCTCACCTCAGCCTCGCGGCGGGCGGCGAGCGCCCTGTGGTTGAACGTCTCAGGCACACTCAGGAAAAACGACACATCGGGCTTTGGGATGGCGTTGACATGATATTCCAAGTTCAAAATCCATTCCTGCAACTCCAGTTTTTCGGCGGCATCGGGCGTCTTGGCACATTGATAGGCAATGTTCGACAGCACATACCTATCTACTAAAACGCAGTAACCTTCTGCCAACCATTCGCGGATGGTGGGCGCAAACGCCCGCCGGTCCATGGCGAACATGAGGGCCACCAACTGCGGATGTACGGCATCGACGGTGCCGAAGCCGCCGCGTAAAAATTTGGAAATCATTTTACCGTACACGCCTTCGCCGTGGCGGGGGAAGTGTACGAATTTAGTGGGGATGCCTTCGCCGGTCAGATATTCGGTAAGCAACCTGATTTGAGTGGATTTCCCGGAACCGTCGAGACCTTCGATGGCGATAAAACGTCCGTGCTTCGACATGACCGTCAATATTGTATCATGATTTTTGAAAATTGCCCGCCAATGGCCGCAGCAGCACTGCAAGCCGATGGCAGGCACATTGAAATCAATATATCAAACCGATATAGTCGCAGTCGTAGGAGTTGGTATCCCGAATTACGTGGTAGTGCATGAAAAGCGAATCGCTCCTCAACCAACCCGTTCCGGAATAAGTGATACTGTTGTTGGCACCGAGGAACGAGAACGAATCGGCTTGAATCATCGTACCGATGGCACTATCGTTTGGATTATCGAGGAAATTCTTGATGACGAGCTCGATGGGTTTGAAAAACACGGCCTGAATCCTTATCGGATTGGCATATTGGGTATAATACATCGTATCGTTGAAGATATTCTTCGAACAACTGTCTCCGCCGTTGTAATTGTGGATGAACTTATCGCGGCTGAGGGTATCGCAACGAGGCCCCTCGTAGCCCACCGGACAAACACAAGACCCATTGTAGCAGGAGCCACCGTTGATGCATGCCACATTTTCGCACTTGTTCTTGTTGTTACAGGAAGAAGATATCATGGAAAACGAAAGCCCGAAAAGGAACAAAAGAACTAAAATGGAACGTTGACTCAATTTCATGGATGCTGATTGATGCGCTAAAATATCAAATGTTTTACAAAACGCCATTCGACCGGCGGCGGTTTTTTACTTTTTACTGTTTAATAGACGGCTTTTTGACTTAAAACGTGGGCATTATCACGATTTATCGTCATCTCCCTCTTTCTCTTGTCGGCCGCGGCGAAGCGGGTTGGCGGTGTTGGCTGCATAGTTGGCCCGGTTCTTCAGCAAATCCAATGCCTGGAATACCGCTTCCCGTAGGGAGTTGGGGTCGGCAATGTTTTTACCGGCAATGTCGAATGCGGTACCATGGTCGGGCGATGTACGCACAATGGATAGGCCGGCGGTGAAATTTACCCCTTCGCCCTGAGCCAATGTTTTAAACGGTGCCAAGCCCTGATCGTGATACATGGCAAAAACGGCATCAAACTCGGTATAACTGCCGCGAGCAAAGAAGGCATCGGCACTGTAAGGGCCGAAGATGAGCGAGCCCGACTGTTTCATCTGGTCTATGACGGGCTTGATGACCGTTTGCTCCTCGGTACCGATTTGGCCGTCGTCGCCCGAATGGGGGTTCAAACCCAAAACGGCTATGCGTGGCCGTTCCAAACCAAAATCGCGAATCAGGGAATCTCTGAGTATGGTGATTTTGGAGAGCAACAACTCCTTGGTAATCAGTCCGGCTACTTTCGAGATAGGTACATGCTCCGTAGCCAAAGCCACCCGCAGGCGGTCGTGAAACAAAATCATGACCACTTCTTTGGCGCCAAATTTCTCTTTGAAGAACGGAGTATGGCCGGTATAGGGGAAGTCGGGCAGGTTGGTATTGCCCTTGTGGATGGGGGCAGTCACAATGGCATCGAGTTGTCCGTCTTTGAGGCATTGCGCGGCCACCATGAGCGACCTGACGGCATACTTACCTGCAACTTCAGACAGCACGCCGGGTTGTATCGGCACTTCTTCCTCCCAACAATTGAAGATATTGACTTGCTTCAAATTGAGCTTTGTCAAATCTTTAGTGCTCGCAAAGTTGAACACATGGTCGGCCACGATGCGGCGATAGTAGTTGATGACCTTGTTGGACGCGAAAATGACCGGCGTACACAACTCCAGCATTCTGTTGTCGGAGAATGTCTTGATGGCCACTTCCAATCCGATACCGTTCAAATCTCCGGTCGTGATGCCGATTACGGGTTTCTCATTGTTTACCTGCATAGTTGTTTCTTTATCCTTTACCGTAATGCGTTAAGAAATCGAGCATCATCTTCATGCCATAGGCCGTAGCGCCCCCGGGCAGATAAGACTTGCCTGACAAGATGTGCGAAACACCGGCGATGTCGAAGTGCATCCAAGGGTAGTCTACAAAGTGCTCCAGAAATTTCCCGGCCGTGATGGCGCCGCCGGTAGAACCACCCACGTTCTTGATGTCGGCTATGTCCGATTTGATTTGATCGCCATATTCGTCCCACAGCGGGTATTCCACCAGGCGTTCGTATTGGCGGAAACCGCTCTCACGGAAGCGTTTTTTGGTGGCATCGTCTGCGTTGCCCATGCATACAATACCGTGTTCTCCCACTGCGGCCGAGGCAGCACCGGTGAGGGTGGCAAAGTCGGCCACCAATTCGGGGTCGTAACGTTTGGCCCAATGCAACGCATCGGCAAGCACCAGCCGTCCTTCGGCATCGGTATTCAACACCTCTACGGTCTTGCCACTATACATGGTAATGACGTCGCCGGGAGTGTAGGCTATTTCGCCGGGGCGGTTGTCGGTGGCTGGCACCAAGGCAATGAGGTGCAGGGGCAGTTCCAACTTGGCAGCTGCATACATCACGCCCGACACCAATGCCGCACCACTCATGTCGCTCTTCATGCGGTCCATGGAGTTGAGCGTGGGTTTGAGCGACAAGCCACCGGTATCATACACAATACCCTTGCCTATCAAGACAATCGGCTTTTTGTTTTGGGCCTTTTTGGGCTTGTATTCCATGATGGTGAACGTGGGTGGCTCCTTGCTGCCGCGATTCACCGCCAGCAGGCCGCCCATTTTCTCCTTCTCTATTTTCGATTTGTTCAGTACCGTCACTTTGAAGCCGGCCTTATCTCCCATGCCTTCAAACTCTTTGGAGAGTTGCTCGGCAGTGAGGTAATTTACCGGCTCGTTCACCAAGTCCCTAACTTTATAAACAGCTTCGGTGACGATGTTCAGTTGGTTGGCTTCTTTTTCAGTAGCGCTCGATTTGGTGAAGACCACTTTACTCAGCGATGCCTGCATTTTGGCGGCATTACTTCTGTATTTCAAGAACGAATAGTTGGATGACGATATGCCTTCAGCCATCATGACTGCGGCGAAGCTTTGGGCCGACATGTTGTGGAGCGTTACTTCATCGGCCTTCATGCGGTTGCAGAGCGCTGCAACCTCGGCTCCAGCCTTGCGGCAGGCATCGCGCGTTTGGTAGTCGGTCTTTTTGACCTTCAAACGATAGATGATGATGAACGTATCTAATTGATTCACCGTGACTAGCGTATGATCCAAATCATATATCGATTTTACATAGGCCGCTTCGCGTTCCGACAATTCCTTTACAGCCTCAACGGGCTTGTCTTCATCCAAAATATAGCACCGAAACTTGGTTTCCGGATTTTTCTGACCAATTATGAATTCCATTGGGTAAAATTAATTTAAAAAACGAATGTACCACAAATAAGCCCGGCGCTCCACATTGCACGCCCAGCCCCAAAGCTTTAGGCCCTCAAGGTCAACAAAGCCACGTTTTCGATATGGTGCGTGTGGGGAAACATGTCCACCGGCCGCAAAGCCGTAACTTCGTAGGCTCCGTCGAGCATCTGCAAGTCGCGGGCTTGGGTTGCGGGGTTGCAACTTACGTATACCACCTTGGGGGCTGCCAACTTGATGAGTTGATCTATCAAGGCGGGATGCATGCCGCCACGGGGCGGGTCGGTCACCACCACATCGGGACGGCCATGTTCAGCAAAAAAAGCGGGGGTGCAGATTTTTGCTACGTCACCGGCGAAATAGATGCAGTTTTCGAGGCCATTCATGGCTGCATTTACGCGGGCATCGGCTATGGC
>CAIVHI010000242.1 GCA_903905685.1 uncultured Bacteroidota bacterium
AGGGTTTGGATACCAACCGCTTTTCGCCTTCCAGCAGCCTCACCCCACCCTGCTCGGCTTCCAGTCTTGGCCATTCCTCGGCAATATTTTCCAATTCAGTGCCCACGGGAGTGCGGGCAAGTTTGCGTGCTTTCACGAGTTCCCGCACGGAGAGGTCAGCAAGGCTACGGGGGTAGAAGATTTTGCCCTCGGTGTCCAAGAAGGGCAGCCCGTAAATGCTGACCACAAAAAAACGATCCAAATACTTGGTCATGAGGCGCGAAGCCCAATAATATGCACAAACGTCGGCAGGTAATGGAGCCATCCAGAGCCAAATTTTATGCCCCGGATGTTGCGACAATTGATTGCCCACTTGAAGCAGGCGTTCCAAATCGTCGGGAGCTTGAGATGGCTTGTCGGGTGAAAACATGGCCTGCCAAAAACTGCCGCGCATCTCGGAGAACCGCATGCCCTCGGGGCGTTGCAGCGGGCCAACGCTCAACACATCGCGAAGCACAACAACTTCACCTTCCATAGCTGCCTCGGAAGCCACGGCTTCCTTCAACGGTTTCGCAGCGGCATCTCCAACTACCAAATGATAAATCATGCTGCAAAAGTCGGCAAAAATGAAAAATAGAGCTAGCAAATTGCCCTGACACGTTTGCTTGATTGGCAACTAGGACTAACGGTCACAACGCATCCACTCCAAGCGTGTTCACCTAGCGCCGTTTGAAGTAACCACTTTGAGTATGTTTGTCCATGTCGTCGTCCGATTCAGCAGGTTCGGTATAGAACTTGTACACAAAGCCCACATTCAACCCAAGATTGCTGAACGGCTGCGAATAGGCCGGCTGATTGTAAAAGTCTTGATTTGCCGCATTAAAATTCATGGAGTAATTCACCGTGCGTTGACTTGTAGGCACTTGAGAAATGTATCCGCCCTGCCCATTAAGAGATACGTCACTCAAATTCTGCTGCTTGGTATATACTGACAGCGACATCATAGTGGCTTCTGCAAAGAATTTCAAGTTGTCTGAGATGGTCAACTGTATTCCCGCCGCCGCAGAAATACCTATTGAAAACCTGCCTTTTCGCACCCAGGAGTCGTCTTCTGTGATACTCGAGTCGGTAATCGGGAGCTGGGTGCTGATTTGGTCGTAGGCAACGGTGGTACGGATTGGCAACACCACACCACCCCGCATATAGAGGTTCACCTGCTCACCGCCACTTTGAACTACCAACGATGGAATGATGACAACCGGATTTTGCGCCCGTTGCACCGTCTGCACGTTATAACTGGCACCGTTATCGGGTACATTGTTATCGCTATAGGTGTATTTGGACATGGAAAGGCCAAAATCCAATCCCAAGTCTATCCCAATGTGTTTGTTGAACATATATCCTCCGGCTAATGCTCCGTGCAAACCTGACGAAAACGAGATTTTTTTGAGGTTGTAGGAAGTAAACAAGGCGGTGTCGACCACTTTATTATTGGAAGAGCCGCTATAGGGTGCGGCCGTACCATCCATAGTTTGCCCTGCCTGCGGAATGGCATAGCCCAGCCCCGCCCTAACATAAAAGCCTTGGGCCCAACCACCAAAAGGCAAAAACGAGCAGGCGCAAACCATACTCATCAAAATAATTCGTCTCATATATCTCCAATCATCTTGCATCCCAAAGCAAATCAGCCGCAGCTATTTGACCGACACTGCCTAGTATCGTTTAATAAGCTCGCCCAAAAAAGGTCTCCATCATTGAAGTCGAAAAGGCATTAACGCTGCATCGCCGCCTCAATCTCCTCAACCGTAATTGGAAAATCGGCAAAAAGATCAACATTACCGTTTTTAGTTGTCCATATATTGTTTTCGATGCGGATGGCGATTTGTTCTTCTTCGATGTAGATACCCGGCTCGATAGTAAACAACATGCCCTCCTTGACTTCATCTGTATAAGAACCGATATCATGAACCACCAAACCCAGGAAGTGGGTGACCCCGTGGTAGAAATATTTGCGGAACGCGGGATTGGCAGGGTCCTGATTCTTGATATCGGATTTGGAGAGCAGCCCAATCTTAACCAATTGTTTCTCCATTTCTTCGTTGATGCTCTTTACATAGTCGGGGAACATAA
>CAIVHI010000243.1 GCA_903905685.1 uncultured Bacteroidota bacterium
CCGCAAAATGACCCCTCGCGAATGGGCGCGCCTGCAGGGCTTTCCCGATACTTTCCTAATTCCCGTAGCCGATGCATCGGCCTACAAACAGTTCGGCAACTCGGTGGCGGTGCCGGCTATTAGGGCCATGGGGGAAAAGGTGTTGGCGGCCGCAGGCATATTGCCCACAAAACCCCAGGGTGGTGTACTGTAATTTGTATACAACCTTACCCTCATGCCATTCAGCTCCAATCGTGACGGCCGAAGTTGCGGGTTTGATAAAAAACGCGAGGGAAAAATGTAAGGCCTACCGGTAAATTGTCGTCCAAAAACATTAGCTGAACTACTTCGTGTTTCCGATAATGGCCTTAATGTCGGTGGCGAATTTATGGGAGAAGATGGAAGCCCCAAATCCGTTCAGATGGCTGTTGTTGTAGAACATGCTTTTGTCGTTGCACAAAGAGTCGTGGGTGTAGTCCATAAAATATACGCCATGCCCCGCAAGCGTTCTATAACGGTTTTTTATTTCCTCACTGTTCAATATCCTATCATACCCATCTTTGTAGACCGGCGGCATGACGATGAATACCGAAATATTCCTTTTCCTGATTTCATTGACTGTATTTCGAAATTTGGCGTAAACGTCCGAATCGAAACGGGCATCGAATTTCTTGACGGTTGAGTCGCCTGTCCAAGGCACATATCTCGGTCGGAAGCCGTTGATTTCAGAATCGTCTTTTTTGCCGTTGAGGAAGTGGTTGTAGAATGTCTTGCCCAAAATCGTGAAACGATAGCCGGGCAGATATTTGGCTTTGAACATTTTTGCCGGCTCAATGTCGTGCAACGATTGATAAATATTGTCGTTCTTCATATACGCATAATACATATCTGGTCTTGTAATGAGGTTGTTCTTTCCCAAGTTGTCGAAATCGCACGCAATCACCAAGTATTTGCACTGTGTTTCATAGCTCAAGAATTCCTTGATTATGCCGTTGTACTGGACAAAGAACACTCCATCCCAACCCATATTGTAGGCCGATAGCCCGGTTTCTTGGCCTATTACAGCGGCATCGAATTGTACATAGGCTACAGAACTTCCGAAAACCATCAATTGTGCATCTACTTGGTGTTTCATCAGTAGCGACACTTTGTCGGTGCACCGGTGTTTGTAGGCTTGGTCAATGGCAAACTGTATGCCGTATACAAGAGCCAGCAGAATGAACAAAAACAGCGAATATTTTTTTATGCCTTTCATACTTTAGAACTGGAAGTAAATAAATTCACTGTTGTCGAAGACGCCGAATATCAAAATAAGCAGGATCAAGGAATAATAGAAACCCCACCTCAAGACCCGGGGTTTGTCGAACAGCCAATCTATTGCTCTTCTACCCCTGGTTTTCAGCTGCACAAACTCAAGGAAAAGAATCGATAATGCACCCAAAACGATATTGGTAAGCCCGGCAATCGTGTCGCCACCGCCCAATTGCGTTACCATGCCTTTGATCTGGACCGGCTTCCAAACGGCACTCCAACCGGAGCCCAAATGGCGCAAAATGTAAAAGGCGTCCGCCACGTTGTTGGCCCGGAAAAATATCCACGCAAAGGCGACGCACACAAAAGTCGCTGCCGCCGCCGCAAGTTTGGAATGGGGAAGACGTGATTGTGTATGGCCTGCCTTGCGGGTTGCTTTGTTGGCTACAAGGCCTAAAACTAAGTACAGTGCGTGCAGAGCCCCCCAAATGATGAACGTCCAATTGGCACCATGCCAAAATCCACTGACGAGAAAAACAATGGACAAGTTGAGATAATGGCGGCTTACTTTCACCCTGCTTCCGCCCAAGGGAATATATAGGTAGTCGCGAAACCAAGATGATAGCGAAATGTGCCACCTCGTCCAGAACTCGCCTATCGATTTTGAGAAATAAGGTCGGTTGAAATTTTCCATGAGGGTAAATCCCATGATTTTGGCTGTGCCGAGCGCAATATCCGAGTAGCCGGAGAAGTCGCAATAAATTTGGAATGTGAAAAAGATGGTGGCGATAAAGAACTGTACTCCTGTATACTGGGCCGGGTGGTTGAATACCGGGTTGGCAACCAATGCGAGCCTGTCGGCAATCACTATCTTCTTGAAAAAACCCCACAACATCAATTTCAGTCCTTCGTCGAGATTGCCGAAACTGAATTTTTTGGGCTCATGAAATTGGAAAAGGATGTTTTGTGGCCGCTCGATAGGGCCCGCCACCAGTTGGGGATAAAACATTACATACAATGCATAGATGCCGAAATGCTTCTCGGCTTTATGGTGGCCCCTATACACCTCTATCGTGTAACTCATGGCCTGAAAGGTGTGGAACGACAATCCGATGGGTAGTACCATCTTCAATAGTGGGATGGAATGAGATTGATCGGCAATATGCAAAAGGGCATTGAGGTTGTCTGCAAAGAAATTGTAGTATTTGAAAAACATGAGTACGCCCACATTCGCCACTATACTCATCACCAAAAACCATTTCCGTCGGTTTCCCTGGGCCCGCTCGATCATGATGCCTGCTATATAGTCTACAACTATTGTAAGGAGCAGTATGAGTATGTATATGGGCACAAAGGCCATGTAGAAGTAGCAACTGGTCGCCAAAAGGTGAAACCACCTCAACTTGTGTGGAAGTAAAAAGTAGATAATGGTAACAATCGGGAAAAACAACAGGAACTCAAACGAATTGAAAAGCATATTGCTGCTGAAGTTAGTGGTCAACTAAATGTACCGTCATCGACGCCATGTCCACATCGGTGGCGAAGATGCACAAAAATAATAAAACGGATAGGGATTTCGGTTTTCAAGGGCTTTTGTCCGGGCGACAACTTCCACTTGAGAGCACCCCGCCTGACACGCGGTGGTGCGCGTGTTGGCGTGTGTGGCAGCCGATATCGAAGGTGGTCGCTTTATTTTGAACACCGAATGTCACCACGTTTTCACAACACTTTGTGCATAATTAACGCTCCCCATATGTTATTGGGTGCCGATTATATCGGAAAGGTGTGTAAGTTCGTGTTCTAAACGTGATTTATGACAATTACACAATTGGAATATGTGGTGGCAGTTGCAACTTATAAAAGCTTTGTGGCATCGGCAGACAAGTGTTTTGTCACCCAGCCCACGCTGAGTATGCAAATCCAGAAGTTGGAAGACGAACTGGGGGTGAAAATATTCGATAGGAACAAGCACCCCATCGTAGTTACCGACATCGGGGAAATGATTGTTGAACAGGCCAAAAGCATTCTTTCCAAGAGCGAGCAAATGCAGGAGCTCATACAGTCGGAGCAAAACAAGTTGAGTGGCGATTTCAAAATGGCCGTGATACCCACGGTTGCGCCCAATATCTTGCCGTCGTTGCTAGACAGCTACTCGAAGAAATATCCTAATGTGCGTCTGCGGGTGAAGGAGATGGAGACCAACCAGATCATTACGGCCTTGAAAAACAACGAAATCAAGGCTGCGTTGCTCAGCACTCCGCTTGAGGACTCCTCGCTTATTGAGCACCCCTTATTCTACGAGCCCTTCGTAGCCTATATGTACAAAGACGAACCCGCTCTCGCCAAGCGTACCATCAACCCTGAAGACATCGTGTTCGAAAGGGTTTGGTTGCTTAACGAAGGTCATTGCATGCGGAATCAGGTCTTGAATTTGTGCGGGGAAAACATAGAACGCATTCAGGCTGCAAAAGCTTACCGTTACGAATCGAGCAACGTGGAAACACTGCGCAGGATGGTGGAGAAAAATGGCGGCATGACGATACTGCCCGAGCTGGCTACATTGGAGTTCACAGAAGAACAATCAGACAACTTGCGCTACTTCAACGACCCCGAGCCCGTGCGCGAAATCAGCTTGGTAACCAACGACTATTTCGTGCGGGATGCGGTGTTGCAAACTCTGTCGGACGAAATATTGGCCTTGGTGCCTGAGAAGATGAGGGTGCAAAAGAAGAATCGTAGGGTGCTCAGGATAAAGAGTGCCAGACTGTAAGCGGCCGCAGCAGGCGGTCTGATGTGCGACAGCCTGTGGAATGATGCCAGAGGCTGGCTTCAGTTGGCCGAAGATTTGCCGTTTATATATTTCACGGGTCTATTTTATTTTGTAATTTCACGCGTTCTTTATGTCGCTCTCAGCCCTCAAAAGATACTTGCTCTGTACGCTCGGTACGGTGTTGTCGGTAGTGGTGTTCGGGCAACAGAACACCGCGAAGTTGCGCGAAAACCTTTCCACGGCCATTTCGGATTCTGCGAAAGTGGCCGGCTACGAGGCTTTGTTTACTTACTACCGGCATTCCTACCCCGATTCTGCCAAGGCTAGTGCAGAATCGGCCATGGCTTTCAGCTCATCGGTAAACTACATAGCCGGTACTGCAAAAGCATCGGGCTTGATGGCCGTACTGCAAGAAGATGCAGGCAAGATGGACTTGGCGATGAAGTGGTATAACGATGCCGCAGGGCTTTATGAGCGGTGCGGCAACCGTGTGCAAGTGGCCCGAGCCATGAACCACATCGGTATCGTATATGGTAAGAAGGGGAATTTCGATACTGCCGTAAAAATATTCTACAATTCGTTGGCCGTTTTGGAAGCCGCCAAAGACACGGTTGCCATGGCCGAAACCTATGTGAGCTTGGGCACCGCATACCAGCTTAACGATAATCTGGATTTTGCATTGAAGTTTTATGAAAAAGGGCGTGAGCTGCTGTCGCATAGGCCCACAATCGTACTTACCGCGGTGGCATCGAACGATATCGGCATCATCTATGCCCGTCGCGGCAATTTCGAGGAAGCACTGGAATATTTTTTGAACGGGCTCAAGCTTTGCGGTGCCGACGGCTACACCGAAATACGCAGCCTGTTGCAATTGAACTGCGGCAATGCCTACCTTTCTAGTGGCAATAAATCCAAAGCCATGGAGTATCTGGTTCCCGAATTGGCGTTTGCAAGGGCCAACCACTTGCCCGAACATGAAGCCCGAACCTTGGAGGTAATGGCAGAGGCAGAGCCCGCCAACAGCCTACAGTTTATTGCCCAAGCATTGGAACTCACCCGCGAAGAAGGCCTCATAGATTTACGTATCGGATTATATACCGATCTGGTGGATTTCTATAAACGTAAAAAGGATTTCGAAAAGGCATTGGATGTGTCGGATATCAGGGAACGACTCATAGACAGCAACCGGACGGTGAAGCGGAATAGGGAATTGGCCGAACTGCAAATGACGTATGAGCTCGATAAATCGAACCGAAGGATTGCCGACCTTAAAAACCTCATCCATAAAAACACCCAAAAACGAGACATCATCGTTGTCATTTCGCTGGTCACGCTGGTGGTGTTGATTATTCTCGCGTTTTCTTATTCCAAAACCATGCGTTTGAATAAGAGTCTCGTGAAACGCACCGAGCAACTTACACAAGCCAATACAGTGAAAGACAAGCTGTTCTCGATAATAGGCCACGACCTCAGGGGGCCAATGGGCAATATACCGGTATTGTTGGAACTGTATGACGACAGCTCAACTCCCCAGGAGGAACGGCAGTATCTATACGACAGCGTGAAGGAGCTGGCATTGAGTTGTAAGGATACGCTCGACAAGTTGCTCTATTGGGGCAAGTCCAATTTTAAGGGGATTACTATCAACAGGGTTGCATTCAAGCCCAAGGAAAATATCGAAACCTGTTTCAGGTTGATAAGGAGTGCGGCCGGGCAGAAAAACATAGTGCTCATGAATCACGTGGCAGAGCATACAACTATTTTGGCCGACGTTGAGCATTTCGAATTCTTGATGCGGAATCTACTTTCCAATGCAGTTAAATTTTCTTATCCCAATAAGACTATCAATGTTGCCGCAGATGTGAAATCGCAGCCGGGCTTCGTGGTTTTCTCGGTACAGGATGAAGGTGTGCCCATTCCCGCAGAAGTATTGCCGCGCCTGTTCGATGGCAGTGCTATGGGTACCGAGGGTACAGCCAATGAAAAAGGAACCAATATTGGACTGCAATTGTGTCGTGAATTCGTTTCCGAAAATGGTGGTGCAATTTGGGCCGAGAATACGGGTGCCGGGGCCACGTTTTACTTCTCGCTGAAGGTAGCCTGACGGTTTTTTGCCCTTGCCAATTGCGGCATTTCGGCGCATATTGTCTACATTTGATACATGATGGAGAAAATGCAGCACCCGTTTTATGTCCGCTTCGCGTGTGTTTTGATTTCACTCGTGCTCTTGTACTTCATACTGACATCGGCATCGCAAATATTCATTCCACTCACCTTTGCCCTGCTGTTCTCGCTGTTGCTCTATCCTGTGGTCCATTTTATGGAACACAAATTGCATTTGGGGCGTGCGGTGGCTTCTATGACGGCGGTTGTCTTACTGTTGGGCACATTGGTGGCACTCATCTATTTTATGGCTATCCAGTTCATCAGTTTTTCTGATGACTTGCCCATGCTGAAGAGCCGTATAGACGAGATATATGCAGGGCTTCAACACTGGTTGTCGCACTCCCTCCACATCAACTCCAAGGCGCAGACCGAATATCTAAACAAGTCTACGGGTAGTTTGGCGGAGTCGGCCATTTCGTCGGTTAAGAGCGTTTTCCTTTCGCTCACCACTATCGTCCTTTGGACCATCTTCATCGTCCTGTTCACGTTCTTCATGCTGTTTCATCGTGGTTTACTCTATAAATTCATGTTGCACCTTTTTGGAGAGGAGCACAAGGGTAAGGTGGCCGAAATCATATTGGAGACCAAGACCATGGTGAACGGCTACATTTTCGCCCTGTTGATGGAGATGGTCATTGTAAGTATGGTAGCCAGTGTCATGTTCCTCATCATGGGCGTCAAGTATGCGCTCTTATTGGGTATGATGGCGGGCATATTGAACATCATACCCTATATCGGCATCTACAGTTCCATCGTGATTGCGCTCGTCATCACGTTTGCCAACAGTACAGGCAATGTGGCCGTTGAAGCTGCGGCGGGGTTGTTCGGCGTTCACCTGCTGGACTCCAATGTAATTATGCCCCGCCTGGTGGGCGGGCGCGTCAAAATGAATCCGTTTGTCACCATTTTGGCCGTTATGGTAGGCGAATTTGTATGGGGAGTTCCCGGTATGTTCCTATTCATTCCCATTGCCGGTATCATGAAGTTGGTATGCGCGCGTGTAGATGGGTTGGAGGCCTGGAGTATCCTGATAGGCGAGGAAGAAAAGCCGGTGAAAGTGAAGAAGGTCAAAGTAAAGGCGTGATTATAGCGACATCTCCAAAAGCCAAAATAATGGTTAATGTTAAAATGGCTTTTTGTTTTTTGGCCGGTTACGCAATACATTTGCCAATGCATGTGGATTAAATAAAATATCCGTTATCCGCGACGTGCAGGCCGATTCAGCCACCCGTAATTTCCGACGTTTTACGTTTGCAAGGACGCTCCGCCGGGTACTTACGGTACTCGAAAATCGTTGTGTTGTGTCAACAACCGGCCGGGTACGGATGCAGAACTTCGCAGAAAAACACTGAGAGCTATGGTCGGTAAGAAATTTTGGTCTGTTTTGTCCGTTGCAGGATTGATGGCTATGGGTGCCAAAGCCCAAGAAAGCCAGGCTTTGGATACTTCCAAAACCAAGGGTACACTGCAATGGTCCAACCGCGATATGACTTATCGGGGTAAGAATTACGATGTGCTCGATACGGCCTACATCCCGAAATTCAGGATGAAGCAGCACAAAAAATACCTCAACCATCAGTCTGCATTTCCTGCAAAGCCCCGCAATATGTGGGAAGCGGGAATAGGTTTTGGCCAATATAACGTTATTGGCAATGTGCCTACCTTGATGATGTGGCAAAAGGGCGGTATGGGCCTTAATGTAAACGTACGCAAGTCTTGGGGCTACATTTTTTCCACGCGGCTTCAATACATATATGGTGTAGGCAAGAATCTGGACACGCAGCCCACCACCGGGTTCGACGGCCCCTACTCCAATCACGGCTATACACCGTCCTATTTGGCCACCGTGGCCAATCCGGCTACACCGGTTTACCGGGCCTCGCGCACCGAGGCATCGCAGCTCAGCTTGGACCTGATGTTCAACTCGCACAATGTGAGCTTCAACCGCGAACGTAATGCGGTGTCCTTTTTTGGCTATTTTGGCATCGGTGCCATTGGGTACAAGACGCGGATGAATGCTTTGGATGGCAACTTTCAACCTTACGATTTCGGTACTATCGTGAAAGACCCCAATGCCAGTGCCAAGACGATAAGGAAGGAGTTGCAGGCCAAAATGGACAACTCTTATGAGAGTCCGGCGGTGAATACCAATGCCTCACACATCTTGGACAATAAAGTGCTCGATTTTGCGCCGAGTATTGGTGCAGGCGTACAATATAAAATCACCAAGAAGGTGAATGTGCAGTTGGAAGAGCGGTACACCTTTACGTCTGATGCCTATATCGATGGTTCCAGATATGGTACACCACTCGGCAATACGGTTGCTCCGGGTCGGCAGCACGATGCCATTAACTACTTCTCCATCAGCGTCAACTACAACATCAAGAACAAGAAAAAGTCTGTTGAGCCGCTCTATTGGATAAATCCACTCGACCACCTTTATCAAGAGATTTCCTACCCGCGGCACATGGTGTTACCCAATCCCATCCTTCCTGATGAAGATGGTGATGGCGTGCCCGATTATAAAGATAAACAGTTGATTACACCTACCGAATGTCAGCCCGTGGATGCCGATGGGGTGGGCCATTGCCCATGTCCGGATGGTTGTGGAGAACTGGGTGGCAAGAAAGGCGGCAAGTGTGGCGGCATTAATGATGGCACGCTCTACTTCAAAAGTAATGCGTTGACCAACGAGCAACAAGGTCAGTTGGCGGTATTGGCTTCCCAAATGAAGGCCTTCCCCGATTGTAAAGTGGTGGTTGTGGGTGCCGGTAATGGCAGCAAACTCAAGGAAGAACGCTCTTGGGAGCACGTGAACACCGTGATAGAATACATGGCCGAGAAGAATAACATCGCAAGCGACCGCTTCATATTCCAATATGGTAAGGAAGGTGATGAAAATATAGTGACTTTCCGCTCGGCAAATGTGGACGAAACGGGGCCTTCAAGGACGCCACCGCCACATCCGGAGTTGAACAATAAATAGACGGAATGCAAAGGAAAAGCCCCGAGTTCGGGGCTTTTCCTTTGGGCGAATGGGACTTGTAAATGGTGGTGCGGCTGTCAAAATGGCAGGCTAATCTTGTCGCTTAGAGCCGTAACACAGGTCTCCGGCATCTCCCAAACCGGGCACAATGTACCCCTTTGCGGTAAGCTCGTCGTCTATTGCGCCCGCCCATATATGGGCTTCGGGATAATGTCTGTGTACTTTATCAATGCCCTCACCACATGCAATAACACAAACGATATGGATTTGCGCCGGTCTTGCATCGGCCACCAAATCGTCCAATGCCGTCACGATGGATGCCCCCGTGGCCAACATCGTGTCGGCAAGTATCAAAGGCCTGTCCGTTAGGTCGGGGCTGGTCACGTACTGTTGGAGTATGTTGAACTCCGATTTGTCGGGTGAATGCTTCCTATATGCACCCAAAAAAGCGCAGTCTGCTTGGTCGAAGGCTTCCAATAGTCCGTCTTGCAACGGCAGGCCTGCCCTCATAATCCCCGCTATCACCGGCTGGGTATGTGGAATCATCGCTCGGGAGTCTCCGAGGGGTGTATGGGCCACGGTGTTCCTAAAGGGGAGACGCTTGCTGATTTCATAACCTGCAATGAATCCGATTCTTTTGATGTTGGTCCTGAACCGTAATCGGTCTTCTTGAATGGAGGTGTCGCGGAGTTGGAACATCCATTCCGACAATATGGAATGCGTAGTGGAGAGGTTGGTTACCATGGTGGTTGTGGTTGTTGCGGCAAGTTATGGAAAACCCGCTTTCAGTATATATTTTGTGCTCAAGCGAAAGTTATTTTAGTGATTGGATAAAGACGGGTTTTCAACAGGGGGCGCTATTGGGTATCCACAATTTTGCGGCAATCGTATGGTTTTTTTGATGTGCCTAGCGCGTGCAGGGGATGGAGCGCTAAAAGACTGTTAATTCACAGTTTGTTCATAGTGGAATCGTTTACGAGTAATAAAAGTGAAATGTGAAATTGACTTATTTCACATTTCGCAATTTTGGTTTTTTCAGTGGCGTGAAGCTGGCAGTTTCGTCATGGTTGTGTAAAATTTCGGTTTTTTGTGGCGGGAGCTTACTAATTGGTGTTGACGGACTGTCTGTAGCGCTTTATGAAAATATTTTTTTTGGTAAAGTGTAACGGCGCATCGAGGTTTCCGCATTTTTGACCTTCATGTGTTGCCCAAAAAAGAATATAAAAACATGCTGTTTTATACTGAAAATCGCGCAGTTTTCGGCGTTGTGGGCGTATTCAGATATGTTGTTAGCAATTGATGCTTGTTTTTCAGTGTAATAGGCAGTTGTGTTGCGCGAAAATTCAGAGAAATTACAAGCACGCTTCGGATGAATTTATTTGCTTTTGTTAATCAGGCTACGTATCTTAGTCTGTACTTTCAATACATAGTTTCGAATAGGCCAAACAACGACTCTCACAGTTAGATGTTGTCATGGTAAAAAACGATAAAAACTATTGATTGATATTCAAAAAAAAACGAAGTTTTATTTTATTGAGCTTTTAATAACGGGTTAATTTTTATGAAAAAGATTTATCTATTTCTGGTTTGCTCCCTGATTACGGTAGCCGCCCATGCCCAAACAGCGGCCAGCTACACCTGTGCAAGAACAACGGGTGTAACCTATACCGACATTTCGGGTACGGGAACCGCAATTACGGCGGCGGCAGGTATCTGCTCAGACAACAACTCGAATACGGCCATCCCAATCGGGTTCACATTCAATTTCTGCGGGGTCAACTATACCTCGTTGACTGCGAATGCAAACGGGTGGATATCGCTTGCAGGAAGTGCCTCGACGTCGCCAACGCCGTTGGCTGCCAATATAGGCGGGCCAGGTTGGTTGATGCCGTTCTGGCGAGACCTGTACGGGGTTACAGAGACCGTCTATTATACCACTACGGGCACGGCTCCCAACCGTGTTTTCACGTTGGAGTATAAGAACTGGAGTGTGCCGTCGGTCACTACGTACAATATGAACTTCCAAGTCATTTTGAACGAGAGTACCAACGTCATCAAGTTCCTATATGGCACCTACTCCATCGCCGCCACAGTTGTGTCTATAGGTATTGCAAATAGTCCGACGGATTGGCAAGTGCTGGTAAACCAAACCGCTGCCACCACAAGTACATCAACTTGGTCCACCGGCTGCACCAACCCTGCTAGTGGCGGGGGTGTACAGTTTACCTTTACTCCTCCAACTGCGGGAGCCTGCTCCGGTGCTCCAACAGGCGGTACCGCAATGGCATCGCCTGCAAACGGAACCGGTACTACGCCTTTCACACTCAGCCTTACAGGTAATACTTACGGCACCGGCTTGACTTACCAATGGCAATCTGCTCCCGATAATGCGACATGGACCAACGTTACCGGTGCCACTACGGCTACTTATTCGTTTACCGGCATCACGGCCAATACCTACTACCGCTGCAACGTTACCTGTACAGCGTCTTCCTCTACCACTGCATCCTCATCGGTGATGGTTTCGTACGCTACTTGTGCACCTGCAAGTGGTTCTTGGACAAATGCCACTTTGGCAGCGTCATATGCTTACACCGGTGCAGTTCAAACGTATACGGTCCCTTCTAATATTTCAAGCGTAAAAGTCGACATGTCGGGCGGCAAAGGTGGCAACTCATCGGTTGGTGCCTTGGGTGGTTCGGGTGGTCGTGTTCAGGCATACCTGCCTGTTACCCCCAGTAGCTCCATCTACGTTTACGTGGGTGGCCTTGGTGCAAACTCAACAGGTGCCGGCATTGCAACTGCCGGCTCAATGGCGGGCGGTGCCGGCGGCCAGTATGGCGGCGGCGGCGGCGGCGGACCAGACATCCGTATTGGCGGCACAGCATTGGCCAATAGGGCTATTTGCGCCGGCGGTGGCGGCGGCGGCGGTTACAACTGCGCAGCCACTACCGAAGTTGGTGGCGCAGGTGGTGGTCTTACCGGTGGCACCGGCTTCCAGTGCGGTGCGGCATCCACAACCCTTTGCGGTTCTGGTGGTACGCAATCTGCCGGTGGTGCAGGCGCTACCAGTTACGCTTCCTATTCCGGCACCTTGGGTGTTGGTGGCGCAGGTCTATATGCCTATTCAGGCGGCGGCGGCGGCGGCTACTATGGTGGTGGCGGCGCAGCCTACGGCGGCGGCGGCGGCGGTTCGTCTTACACTACGAGCACTGCAACCGGAGTTGTACATACCCAAGGATACAATGCAGCCGCAGGTGTCGTGAATTTCCTTTATCCCAACGATTTGCCTTCTTACGGTATGAATGCCTTGGTGATCACGGCGGCAACCGGTTCCAACCTTTCAGATGCAGGTATTGCAACTGCAGTCACCGCATCGGGCAATGGTGCTTCGGGCTTTGTTGGCCGCGCAGGCACAGTTCCATCTGTAACCCTTTATCAGGGCGGTTCTTATGCAACCTCCGTAACCTGGGGCACTGCCGCAACCTACCAAGAAGTGCAAGTGTGGATAGATTTCAATAACGACCTTACTTTCCAATCTTCCGAAGCAGTATCGGCGGTGTCGGGTTACAGTACTACGGCAACGCCCAACCCGACTACATTCAACATCACCATCCCTAGTGGTGCAGCAACGGGTAGCCACCTCATGCGCGTTCGTGCCATTCAGGAGGACCCTTCGTTCACCCAGTCGCTTTCCACAGCGCTCGACCCTTGCTTGAGCAGCTACGGTGGCGCGGCCCCCTTCTACCTGAATGGTGATGCGGCCGACTACATGGTGACCATTACTCCTCCGCCCACAATTTATGCGGTGCCCGCTTCCTTGAACTTTGCCACAGTGACAACTGGTTCAAGCTCTGCTTCGCAAACCTTGTCGGTTTCAGGTGTGTCGCTGTCGGCCGGGCCCATTACGGTAACTGCCCCGGCAAATTTCCAGGTTTCCTCCAACGGTACTACTTGGGTTACCTCTTACACCATTTCTTACACTCCCCCTACGCTGGGCGCCACTACCGTTTATGTGCAGTTCAACCCAACGGCATCAACTACTTACTCCGGCAATGTGACACTTGCGGGCGGTGGCGCTACTACCCTGAATGTTCCCGTAACAGGTATTGGTGGTAGTGCATGCGCGGGCACGCCAACTGCGGGTACAGCGGCCATCTCCCCGGCCTATGGAGGTTCATCCACCATCTTCACCCTCAGCTTGTCCGGTACGACATCGGCCTCGGGTCTGACCTTCCAATGGCAGTCGGCTCCCGACAACTCCACTTGGACCAACATTACCGGGGCAACCAGTGCAACCTACGGTTTTACCGGTATCACCACGCCTACCTATTATAGGTGTGTGGTTACCTGCCCATCTTATGGTTCGTCCAACTCTACCTCCATCTTCGCAGAACCAATGAGTTGTGTTCCTACATCGGCTTCTTGGAGCGACGTTGGGTACTCTTCCTACTCTTATACCGGCGCAGTACAAACATTCACGGTTCCGACCGGCGTTACCAGTATCAGTGTCGATATGCAGGGTGGCAAGGGCGGCAACAGCAGTGTTGGTGCGCTCGGCGGCTTTGGCGGCCGTGAAAAGGCAACGGTTACGGTTACCGGCGGGTCGAGCGTTTACGTTTACGTTGGCGGCGTGGGTGCAAACTCCACCGGCTCGGGTACGCCAACCGGCGGCTCCCTCGCAG
>CAIVHI010000244.1 GCA_903905685.1 uncultured Bacteroidota bacterium
CTTACGACCAAAGAATAGAACTGCAAGGAAAATTATTCTGACAAACCGCCGTATGCCGAACGGCACGTACGGTGGTGTGAGAGGACGGTGAGGGAAATAATCCCTCACCTCCTACTCGATTTTTGGAATCAATGCCTCCCTATTGCACGCTCCAGCGCTTCAGCAATTCCTGGTTTTGGGCTTCGCCTCCTACACGGGAGATTTTCATCATGTTGGTAGGTAAGTGTTCCTTAACGGGTGAGCTGCCGATGTTGACCACTACGTCTCCAGTGTTCACCAAGCCCATAGTTTGCAGCATTTCAATCTGGTCTGCAATTGTCTGGTCCATGCTATCTTCTTTGTCGTAGTAAAATGCCTGTACACCCCAACTCAAGCTCAATTGGTTGACTAACGTTTGGGTTTTCGTGAAGACAAACAAATGGGCCATTGGGCGGAAGCTGGACAACATGAAGCCTGTATAACCGGATTGCGTCATTCCAATCAGCGCCGATGCCTTCACATCCTTGGCCATTTGGCACGCACTGTAGCAGAGGGCATCGCTTAAAAATGATGGTGAGTGAGGCTGCGGCGTAAGGTTGCGGTTGTAGACGGTTTCTTCCTTTTCTACTTCCTTGATGATTTTGACCATCGTCTTGATCACCAGTTCAGGGTACTCGCCCATTGCCGTTTCACCGCTCAGCATCACTGCATCGGCTCCTTCCAGCACGGCGTTCGCCACATCGGTAATCTCGCTACGGTTGGGGCGCGTCCTGTCCATCATGCTCTCCATCATTTGCGTGGCAATGATGACGGGCTTGGCGCGGTGAATACACTTGCGCACAATAGTTTGCTGGATGATGGGGATTTGCTCCAAGGGGAGCTCCACACCCAAATCGCCGCGTGCAACCATAATGGCATCGGAAGCCAATATAATCTCGCGCAGGTTTTCTATCGCCTCGGGCTTTTCTATTTTCGAGATGATTTTGGCATTGCTTTTTTTGGCCTTGATAAGTTCCCGCAGATGGGTTACGTCTTCGGTTTTGCGTACAAAAGAGAGTGCCACCCAATCTATGCCGTTGGCCAAAATGAAGTCCAAATCGTTCAAGTCTTTTTCGGATAGTGAAGGTAGGGAAACCTTGGTGTCAGGTAGGTTGACTCCTTTTTTCGAAGACAACACTCCGGCAGTCAATACGGTAACCAAAACCCGTCCATCCTCGCCAATCTCCTTCACCAACACTTCAATTTTGCCATCATCGAGCATGATTTTCTCGCCTACGCGCACATCCTTGCTGAAGTTGGGGTAGGATATATATATATTGGCAAGCGTGCCTACGCACTTGGTGTTGGTGAAATAGAACTCCATGCCGGGCTTAAGGTCCAATGCATTGTTTTCAATGTCTCCAACCCGGAGTTTGGGCCCTTGCAGGTCGGCAATTACGGCAATATTGAAAGGGTAGTCGGCATTGATTTTCTTGATGTGCTCAAACACCGACAAGTGTTGCTCGTGGGTACCGTGCGAAAAGTTGAGGCGAAACACATTGACACCGGCATGAACCAAGGCCAAAAGTTTTTCGTAAGTATTGCAGGCAGGGCCAACGGTGGCTATTATTTTTGTTTTATGCAACATCGTAATGGTTTTAACCGGCAATTTACCCTATTTCGGCTATCCGGCAGTGTGATATAACCGTTATCCCCAAAAACTCCGATTTATTAACCCTGCACGGCTATTTTGCTTTTGAATTATTTAACGCAATGCGGTAACTTTGCACCGAATTATTTAATCTCTGTTTATTTAATATGTCGGGTCAATTAAAAGAGGTAAGGAATCGGATCAAGTCTGTAACGTCAACACAGCAAATCACGAAGGCGATGAAGATGGTGAGTGCTGCCAAATTGAGGCGCGCCCAAGACGCCATCATCCAGATGCGCCCCTATGCCCAAAGCATGCAGGACATTCTGTCTAACATCGTAAGTAGTGCTTCATCCGACATCAGCCTTCCTTTGGCA
>CAIVHI010000245.1 GCA_903905685.1 uncultured Bacteroidota bacterium
GTAAAATCGTGTTGGAACGTTAAATGGGGGCATCATGAAAAAGATATGGCTTACAATATGCATGGCATTGCTTTCTTTTTGTGGGGTTAAGGCGCAGAAAATTCATTTTACGGATTCTGCCAACCACTGGATAACAACGGGCTACGACTGTTCCATGTATCCCATTTACGGAGTTTACCTGTATACCGGTGATACCCTGATAGCGGGTAACAAGTATCGATACCTTCAGGAAACGCTATGGGATTACGGCTGCATGTACGGTATTTGCGATACCGTGTTGGGCTACTGGGTTCGGGAAGACACAACTGTAGGAAAGGTTTTTTTATGGGTTGATGATACAGACAAGGTATTGTATGATTATGCGCTTTTGCCAGGCGACACCCTGAATTATTCCTATCTCCCGTCTCCGTTTTGGTATGTTGATACTGTATCTGCACGTGATTCTTTCCTAATATATCCGTTTGAATATAAAATGTGGGCGGTTTTTAAAGTTGACACGTTGTCACATGGGTACGCGTCTGATACACAGTTTTGTTGGGGGGGGGTACCGATTTTTTGGCGGAAGGCATTGGTTCCGTATATGGCCCGCTCACACCCATTAATACTTTGTATGCATTGAATAAATTGGAAGTTCTAAAATGTTTTTACCAAGCAGATACCCCTGCATTTACCGAATATTTTACTTTCCCCGGCGGTTTAGACAGTACCGCCGTCTACATCAATTGCGATAGCACCACCAATGTGCGGCGCATCATCAATACTCCCCCAAGGGTAAGCTTCAAAGCCTACCCCAACCCTTCGCAGGGGGTGGTGAATTTTGAATACGCCATACGCGGAGGCATGCGCCTGACGGTGACCAACCTATTGGGCGAACAGGTATTTGCAACTTGGTTGGATGACGATAAGGGCACAGTGGTCTGGAACGCTGGGGCATTGCCACCCGGCGTATACCTCTACACGGCCGTTAATGACGCCGGCTTCGCCGGACGGGGTAAAATCGTATTGGTGCGTTGATTGGGAGATTTGGCGGGCCTCTGACAACGTCGCATCCAACCAACGCCGCGAGGCGATTGTTCGCCCTTAGAATCCTTGCGGTCAGATTGGGCTGCAAACTGCCTTTTGCAATTCTCGTTGGCGATTTGCCACCACACAAAAAGCTTCCGGCAGCACCATTCCCGATACCGCCGGAAGCCGTAAAAAAATATCAACCTGCGCCGAAGCGCGACACATCAAAAATAACCCGTGCCGTAGTGCCCGCTGGGGCGCGACCAGCGCTTGTGCCAATGGGTTTTATAGCGGTAGAATTTGTTCCTACGCAGGAAATAATCGGGTCCGCAACTTGTAAACGTGGCAACCACCAGGATTACCGCCAATATTCTAAGAATGTGTGTTTTCATAAAACGATGCTGCAAGATAAAATTGTTTTTCTATAAAAATTGGAATTGAGCATCACGGCAAAACCGACTCGGCCTTATTAGATGACGCCAAGCTCCTTACCTACCTTGATGAATGCCGCAATGGCGGTATCCAGATGATGCCTGTCGTGCCCTGCAGATATCTGCACGCGGATTCGCGCTTGTCCTTTAGGCACCACGGGGTAGAAGAACCCGACCACATACACGCCTTCCTCCAGCATTCGGGCTGCAAATTTTTGCGCTACTACTGCGTCATAAAGCATCAACGGGCAAATGGCATGGGTGCCGGGCTTGATGTCGAATCCGGCATCGGCCATTTTGCTCCTGAAGTACAGGGTGTTCTCTTCCAGTTTATCGCGCAGCGCGGTGGTCTCGCTAATCATGTCGAGCACGGCAATGGATGCGCCTACGATGGAGGGTGCCAATGAATTGGAGAACAGATAGGGACGGCTGCGCTGGCGCAGCATCTCGATGATTTCTTTGCGGCCACTAGTGAACCCGCCCGATGCACCGCCGAGCGCCTTACCCAAGGTGCCGGTAACGATGTCTATACGCCCCATAACGCCGCACAATTCGTGCACACCGCGCCCGGTGGCACCCATAAAGCCCGAGGAATGGCTTTCATCTATCATCACCAACGCATCATACTTGTCGGCCAAGTCGCATATTTTGTCCAACTGGGCAATAGTACCGTCCATAGAGAATACCGAATCGGTGACGATGAGGCGGGTGCGGGCACCGGCATGGGCTTGCAGTTGCGCCTCAAGGTCGTCCATGTTGTTGTGCTTGTAGCGGCCGCGGGCGGCCTTGCAAAGGCGTACGCCGTCTATTATTGACGCGTGGTTCAGCTCATCGGAGATGATGGCGTCCTGCTCGCCGAGAAGTGGCTCGAACACCCCCCCATTGGCATCGAAACAAGCCACATATAGAATGGTGTCTTCGGTGCCGAGGAACGACGCGATTTTGGCTTCCAGTTCTTTATGGATATCCTGTGTGCCGCATATAAAGCGCACCGAGCTCATTCCGTAGCCGCGGTTGTTCACAGCGGCATGGGCGGCTTCAATCACCCTGGGATGAGAAGACAAGCCGAGGTAGTTGTTGGCGCAAAAGTTGAGCACCGTTTTCCCGCCTACCGAAATTTCGGCACCCTGCTCCGACTCAATGATGCGCTCGCGCTTGAAAAGCCCGGAATCCTGAATCTCCTGCAATTCGGTTTGCAGCCTTGTATAGAATGATGAACTTGACATCTTGATTAATTTGGCACCAAAATAAAAAAATAATCGCTCAATTCGGCACCGAATCCAAATCGAATTATCAATTTACGCGGCCGATAGCCGTTTTCAACAAAATTTTTTGCTCCGCCAATACCCTATATTTTTGCAGCGTGGCCACCTTTATGCGCAATAACCCATATGAATATCAGGCAGTTGACCAAAAACGGCCCGTTCACACAGGCAAGATGGCCACTTTGTTGCTCATCACCATTTGTTTCCTCAACTATTCCAACGGGCTCCACAACCCTACCCTATCGAGCAGTTTCGACAACATTTTCGGGCGCGGGCGGTGGTGGTGCATTTTCAGTGCACTGTTTGTACATGGCAGCCTGATGCATTTGCTTGGCAACATGCTGTTCCTCTACCTGTTCGGCAAAGATTTGGAAGCCATCCTGGGACCGGTCAAGCTGCTGTCGGTATTCTTGATAGGTGGCGCGGTAGGCATGCTGTTTTGCAGTTTCTACTACCCACACTACATGCCTTGTGTGGGGGCATCGGGGTCCATATGCACCATCTTGGCTACGCTCATGCTCTTCAATCCGTGGAAGTTTTCGTTGCTGCTCAATCTATTGCCCATGCCCCTTGGGGTGGCGGGCTTTACTTACCTGCTCATCAACATTTCGGGTTTTTATGAAGCTAAGGTGCACCCGGCATATGGCGGCATGCAAACGGCCTATGCCGCCCACTTGGCCGGTTTTGCAGCGGGAATCGTATTCGGCATGACCTTGTGTCCCGACTGGAAAAAGAACCTGCTGGTGAGCATGCTGCAATTCGCTGCATATTACCTCATCCTGCTGCTTATCTACTATTACCTGATTAGGTAGCAATTGCCCCACATATTTCCTGCATTGACGGATAACACATTGTATATAATTGAAATTTTTTCGTAGGAACGGTTGCATTGCAGGGGTTTTCAATTTACATTTGTGATGGGGCGAAATTGCCACCACAACCGAAAAACGATGTTGTTCAATACCGGTGCGTTTGCTTTTTTTGCTTGCGTAATGCTGCTTGCCTTTTGGGCTAGTGCAAAATGGGCTGCACTGCGCAATACCGTGCTGGTGTTGGGGAGTGGCTATTTTTATTATTGCTTCCGCCACGCGCTCCCTATCTACCTGGCAGTTGTCATTAGTCTGGGCTACCTCGGTGCACACCTCGTTTCGCGGCAGTCCAACAAGAAAAGCGCGAAAGCGGTTTTGGCAACCTTTATTACGCTAATTGGTGCCGGACTGGCCTATACGAAGTACAGCGGACTGATTTTCGGCAATATTCCGGGTCTGGAACAGTGGCAGGCATCGGCTCTAAGCATCGTTGCCCCCATAGGCATCAGCTACTTCACCTTTTCCTCAATAGGCTACATTACCGATGTGTATAGGGGCAAGACCGCGGCGGAAACCAATCTGCTGACGTATGCCGCCTATATCAGCTACTTTCCGCATATACTTTCCGGACCGATACCGTCGTCGGCGGAGATATTGCCGCAATTCAAGGCACCTGTGCGCCCCGACCGGGCAAAAATCGAGCGCTCATTGGGCGAAATAGCGTGGGGACTTTTCAAAAAAATGGTGGTGGCAGACAATATGTACCTCACGGTAAACTATTGCTTCCAGCACTATACCGACCTCAACGGCAGCTCGCTCTTCCTTGGAGTAACGTCATTCAGTCTGTATCTCTATGCCGATTTTTCTGGCTACTCCGACATCGCCATGGGTGTTTCCCGACTCATGGGGATTGAATTGGCGCGCAATTTCAAGACGCCGTTTTTCAGCCGCAATCCGGCCGAGTTTTGGCGACGCTGGCACACCTCCCTGCGCCGCTGGATGCTCGACTATATTTACCTCCCCATGGGTGGCAACCAAAACGACAAGTTGCAATACATCCTCCTCATCCTCCTGATTTTCAGCTTCAGTGGGCTATGGCACGGCGCAAACTACACGTTCATTTGCTGGGGCCTGCTGAACGGACTGTATTTCATTCCCTACATCCTTACCGGCACACTCACCCGCTATCGGCAACCACCATCGCCAGGCAAATTGCTGCCCACCGGCAAAGAATTCTTCCAAATGCTGCTGACATTCAATCTCGTCACCATCACAAGGGTGTTCTTCAGGTCGCCCGACATCCATGTAGTGCGCGATTTCTTTGCCACCATGTGCTCCAGAACGCTTTTCGAGGCCCCGTCCCTAATTGTGCTGCGCAACATGGCGTGGTGCATACCCGTGCTGGCATTGGAATGGGTGCAGCGGGAGCAAGCGTGGTTCATGGATTACAACAGGTTTGTAAAGTGGCTTAAACCGGTAATGCATATTGCCATTATCGCGGCAATCGCCCTACTTTATAAAAAACAAAATTTATCGGAATACTATTACTTCAAGTTCTAAACACGCATGTATGAAAAGATTGGCTATTGGATGTGTTGTATTGGGAATGGCGACCGCCATCGCAGTTTCGAGCTGCAAACCGAAAGTGTCGAACACCAATATGGACGATGCCGAACATCAGGCCGTACGCCAAATTGAACGTAATGCGGAAGCTATAGACAAGCTGAACCAGCAATATCCCGCTATGCCCGATGCGAAAATCGTTGAAAATGGGGGCGAAAACTCCGCGCTATATGCAGAATTGAAAGCCAAATACAAAAGCCAATTGACCCAATTGAAACAGGAAGTGGAAGCCACCGGCGCCAAATTCGTCGTGATATTGGTAACCATGGAGGTAGGCTCGGGCACCACCAACTCCACCCGGTTCGGCCACCCGTTCATCATATCGGCATGCCGGGAGTTGGGTATAGAGTATTACGATTACAGCAACGACATTGCTCGGCAGGACAAGGCCGTCATCACCCTTGCCCCCAAAGATGGGCACTGGTCGCGCAAGGGGGCCGAATATTTCGCCGGCCTGTTGAAGCCCATCCTCCTGAAATACAAAGACCACAAGTGCACCATCACCTATAAAGACTCGGATCGACCGGAAACCTTTGGCGACCTGCCTCCAAACGACGACGAAATTCTGGACGGCGGCAAAGACATTACCTATCACGTACAGGCCAATGCCCAAGGCCTCCGAATGAACCATCCGGTCACATTCCCCAAAACCAAGTTCCGGACACTCATATTGGGCGGTTCTTACATGTATTCGCCATTTCTAGACAACAACTACATCAGCACGGTTTTGTTGGAAACCATGATTCCCAATTCCGAAATCCTGAATGCCGGCATGATCAACGGCACCGTGGACGACTACCTTTCTTTGTGGCGGGAGAAAGCCCGTTTCAGCGAGCCCGACTTAGTGATCATGCATACCAATGGTAGCGATATTACCGACCTCTATTTCTCCAACCGCAACCACTTGGCACGGTCCCACAAACCCTACCCGCCAACGGAAACCGAGCGGAAATTCTATGACGCCACGTTCAATCATGAAAAATACAAGTAATGCGGTTCGTAGCAGTACCTGCTAATTCTGAATAAGGTATGGCGGGCGCGTCTCTACCCCATCTACGCTCCAACATACTTAGGATAAAAAGCAGAATGCCTGCCACCGTAAGGTGCAGGCATTCCTATTATGTGTTGGCGAAGCGGGAAATGGTTCCCGTCTTTACTTGACTGCAATTTTCTCGTTGAGGTCGGCATCTACCAAGATGCGGCCGCAATGCTCGCACACCACGATTTTCTTGTGTTGGCGAATTTCGCTTTGGCGCTGTGGGGGGATGATGTTGAAGCAACCGCCGCAGGAGTCGCGCAGGATGGGCACTACAGCCAAGCCGTTGCGGTAGCTGGAGCGGATGCGGTCGTAACCCAAGATGAGGCGGGCGTCCACTTTTTGGCGCGCTTCATTGGAACGTTCCTGCAACAATTCCTCTTCCTTTTCAGTATCGGCAGATATTTTTTCGAGCTCTACACGTTTGTGCGCGAGGGCTTCTTCGAGGTCGGCAATCTTTTCTTCGGTCTTCAGGCGCGCATTCATACGGTCTTTCTGCTCGAAAGTTGCATCCTTAACGTGCTTTTCGTTCAGCCTTACTTCGAGTTCCTGCATCTCCATTTCCTTGTTGATGGCTTCGAACTCGCGGTTGTTCTTGACGTTGTCCTGTTGTTTTTCGTACTTCTTGATGAGGGCCTGAGCGTCTTTCTTGGCGTTGTTCTTGGTATCGATAAACGCATTGATGTTGGCAATTTCGCCATCAATGTTGCGCAACCTGGTTTGAAGCCCTTCGATTTCGTCTTCGAGGTCTTTCACTTCCATGGGCAGTTCGCCCTTCAGGGTCTTAATCTCGTCAATTTTGGAATCGATCTTCTGCAAAAAGAGGACAGAGCCGAGTTTTTCCTCAATAGAAAAATCTTTTAATGTAGCCATCAGCAAAAATATTGTACAGGATTCGTATTAATATTTGATAAAAGAACGGCAAAATTAGGGAATTTCTTTGTAAGTATGTCGTGAAATAATTCAGGCGTGAATTGCTCGCTCTCGTAGTGCCCGATATCTGCAATCAGTATGCGGCCCTCGGCATCAAAAAACTGGTGGTATTTAAAGTCGGCGGTTACCAAAACGTCGGCACCGGCACGCAGTGCGTCCTTCACCAAAAAGCTGCCCGAGCCGCCACAAACAGCCACCTTTTCGATAGGCCGGCCCAGTAGCGGCGTGTGCCTGATGCAGCCCGTTTGCATAGCCGATTTCGTGAAGGCCAAAAACTCCTGTTCGGCAACCGGCGCAGCCAAATGGCCAACCAAGCCGGCCCCTATCTGTTGGTGCAGGTTTTTAAGCGCAATCAGCTCATAAGCCACTTCCTCGTAGGGGTGCGCGGCAATTAATGCCTGCAGTACCGCATGCTCGGCATGTTGCGCCACTAAGACCTCTAATTTGGTCTCCGGCACATCCATTCGCGGCCCACCGGCGGTGCCGATGGCCGGATTGGCGTCGCCTGACGGACGGAAAGTCCCCACTCCATCTGTCGTGAAGCTGCACTCCGAATAGTTGCCTATATGGCCCGCGCCTGCTGCAAATAGTGCATCGCGCACACTGTCGGCTGCGGCAGTAGGTGCGTAGGTTTGGAGCTTCATCAACAGCCCAGCCTTAGGCTGGAGTACCCGAACGTCTGTAAGGCCCAGCTTTGCGGCTATCTTGGCGTTCACGCCGTGGGCCACATTATCGGCATTGGTATGGGCTGCATAAATATTGACGCCCGACTTGATGGCCTTCAACACCACCCGCTCCACATAATTGCGCCCGGTGAGCGTTTTCAACCCCGAAAATATCACGGGATGGTGGGCTACAACCAGATTGCAGTTGCGCGCAACCGCTTCATCCAAAACGGCTTCGGTAACGTCCAGCGTCAGCAGAACCCCTGTAACGGCATCGGCCGTGTTGCCCACCTGTAAGCCGCAATTGTCGTAGCTTTCCTGGTAAACCGGAGGGGCGAAGGCCTCCAAAATGCCTATAATATCTCTAACCTGCATGGCTATTGTTTTTGGGATGGAATGAAAGAGTGTCTCGAAAAGCAGCCAATGGCTAGTTGCCCACCGTCTTTCCTTCTATGTGCATCAAGTAGTAGTTTCTCAGCTCCTTATCGCGGGTGGCCGGGTTCAGGAATTCGGGGGTTAGTTCGCTTACTTTGAAGAGTTTGCCGGTATATACCGGTGAAAGCCGGTAGCGTTGCTGTAGGTCGTGTAGGCCCTCATCCATCGTGAGCACATAGGTGCGGGCACCTATCTCCTTAATGCTGTCGGTACCGGGTATGAGGTCCTGGGCATAAAAATGGAGTGCAACCACGGCATCGTGCATTTTATAGCTGATGACGCTTTGCGTAGGGATTCCCTTATCCTTGATGAAACGGCCAACCGTATTGCCCGCCTGATAGGTGAGCAGAGTTGGATACAGCGCATTGGAAATGAACAGGTTGACGATGATGCTACCCAGAACGCCCAAGGTGATGAGTTTTTCGTGATGCTTGCGGAAAAAGATTCGAAACCAGAACACCAAGCAAATGGCCAAGGCCGCCCACACCACCGGCCCGGCAGGGAAACAATAACAAGTGAGCAGACACAACGCAAAAAACAGCAGCAGCAGTATGGCCGACTGGAAGGGCTTGAAGAATTTCAAAACCTTGGGATACTCGCCGCCGCGTAGCATCCGCGTTAAGAAAGCGCCCGTAACGATGGCTGCCAATGGAAATGCTACAAATATATAGTGCGGCAATTGGTAGGCTGAGGACCCCAATGACAGGTAGGAGAGTAGGAAACCACCCGTCGTGATCCACTCCCCATTTGCCGCGAGGCGAAACCTATTCTTCACCAGCTCTACAACGTTCACCGCCATGGCAGTCACAAATAGGAATATCCATGGAAGGAAAGACCACAACATGTTGAGCAGCAGGAAGCTCATATCGGCACCATTCTTCCACGGGCTCTCTCCGGTGATGCGGCCAAAACTTTGCGACCAAAAGAAGAACCGCAATCCCGATATCTTTTTTTCGGGGTGCATATCATACTGGGTATAGAGGCCGATGCACATGGGTATCAACAATATGCCGATGATGGCAATCCCCACGAGGTACTGCGGCTTAAAGAACATGTTCCACCTGCGCTTAAGCGACCAATCAGAAATGAAGCAGAACACCGGCACCATGAGCGCGATAGGACCCTTGGTCATCATGCCGAAACCAATAGCCACGCACCCCCACAACAGGTTGCCCAGCCGTTGGCTACGCGACCACTCGGCCAACTGCCAAACGGCGGTCACCACCCATGCCATCAATATGGTGTCGCAACGCACATCGTTGGTCATCAAGAACATGCCTTGGCAGGTAGCCAATAGGAGTGCCGACAGTCGCCCGGTTTCCTCGTCGTAGAGGAGCTTGGCGAGGCGATAGGTGGCGAAGACCGCCCAGAGGGCAAACAATATGGAAGGGAGCTTGTATGCGAAATTGTTGGCACCAAAAGCCCTCATGGACACCGCATTCACCCAGAACAAGAACGGGGGCTTATCGAGATAGTCGGCACCGCGGTCATAGAGTTGTAATGGGGTGTGGCTTTTAGACATGCTGAGGCTCATTTCGGCATATTGCGAAGCGTCGACATCCATGGTATCTACCCGCACCCCGGTGAAGTAGACGAAAGCGGCTATCAAGAATATCCAAAATGGAATTTTCGGCATGATGTAAATCGGCCCCGTCATTGGCGGAACCCCATGCAAAAATAGGGGCAATTTTTGGGAGTGGGTTAATTATGGCCACCGTACAGGCGACCAGGATACCCATTCTTCATCTTAGGGTGAAGAAGCACTACCCGTTTGCCATGCTGCAAGGATCAAGCTTCTTTAAGGAGTATGATTGGCAGGAAGCTAGATATGTGTTGGGCTGTCTTAATATGAAGAACAGGGGCTTACGTATGCCAACACCTTTGAAATATAAAAGGGCCGCAATTAGCGACCCTTCCGTTTAAAAATCTACAATCCATTTTAC
>CAIVHI010000246.1 GCA_903905685.1 uncultured Bacteroidota bacterium
CATAGGTGCCCGTTAAGATCAAGGTGGCATTGTAGAGCCCCGAAGACGCGTAAATAACCATTGGGCTATCGGCAGTGGAGGTAGCGGGGATGCCACCCGGAAACAACCACTGGAAAGAAGTAACCGAACCGTATGCATCCTTTTTGTAGACAACTGTATCGCCAACGCACAACTGTTGCTTATTGGACGCAAACATGCCCGATGGCGGGTAATTGTTGAAAATATTGCATTCCCATGCACCCCGACCATAAGTAGACAGCCTTAGGATGCTTGCCGATGTGCTGTCATTATAGACGTTCATATCTGTAAAGCCGGCAACAGTTGGCATTCCTGAGGTAAGGGTCCAGGTGGTCGTGGTATTGTCCTTATAAAAAATGTAGCTGCCGGTGGCTACAAATAGACGCTCGGTAGTGGAATAATCGTCGGAAATCACCTTCAGGATATTGTAAGTCGGCAAGGTGTAGGTGATGTTGGCCCACGTTGCACCGTGATCGGTACTACGGTACAAGGTTGTACCGCAACTTAGGTAAACTACGTTCGCCGCATGTTTGTCGGTCGTGACGCAGGCGGCAACGTTAGTAGCGGCCGGAGTACCCAATACCGAGAAGGTAGGCGAGCCCGAAAGCAGGTTGGTGCATACAAGCAGATGGTTATTATTGGTGACTGCAAACAGGGTGTTCGAGTCGGCTTTACTCATAGCAACGCTCTGTATGTCCTCACCAAGGGTCTCCAAGAACGTCCAAGAGGGGGAGCTACTATTGATGTTACGGGAAGTCCAGATACTGTCGGTGCCGATTACGGCGGTATTTGGCAACATTTTGGAAAACTCGATGTGGAACGTATTGGTTACGGTGTAAGGCGCATCATAGGTGTAATCGCCCGATAGTGGCGACAAATCGCGGCGGCTTCCATTATCGTAGTATACGGTGCCCTTGCCCAAGTAATCCATATTGCAACGGGCGCCCCAATCGCCTCCCCTATTGCACTTCCAGGCACCATCATAATAGAGTTCGCCGTTGTCTTGGGTCCCCGCACTTACCAATTGGCGAACAGTTGGGTCTTGAGCGGAGTGATACATTTCGGTGGCGGCAAGCCCATAACAACTTGGAGACCAAGTGGTTGCCAATGTATCTGTCGAAGCCCATACGCCGCCATCATTGGCATTCCAACGCCGGTTGGGCACATAGGGGTCAAACTCCAAGTCGTGCATGTCGGTATGTATTTGGTGCCACCACTGCGTACGCCAACTCCAGGTTATGCCGCCATCTGTAGAGCGCCAAACGCAGTGCGACCCCAATAGAAGTTCGTTAGGATTGATGGGATTGACGCAGAGGTTGAAATTATAGTAGCCCTGCGAACCTGATGCAACAGTAGAATCGTAGCACACAATACACTGGGAATCATTTGCATAAATTAACGAAAAGCTATTGCCTCCGTCTGTCGACCTCAAGATGGTGCCATAGCCGCCCGTAGTGCCCAAGTAGACTAAGTTGGTGTCGGCGGGAGTTACAGCAATGCGGATGCCCTCGTTTCCGGAGGGCACAGTGACGCCTGTTGAAATTAACGTCCAAGTACTGCCCATGTCGTGACTCTTAAAGAAATTGTAGCCCGTGGCGGCATACAATACCGACGATGACCCGGGCCGTACCTTCATACTGCGCAATTGGCCCGAATCTAGGGTTTTGGTCCATGTGGCACCGGCATCGGGCGACTTCCAGATACCGTCGTCGGTAGCCGCAACAATGGCGTTATGGTTCGTGGGGTCCATTACGATATCGACAGACATTCGGGTGCCTATCCCAATATTGGACGGATTCCACGTGGTGCCCCCGTCGATGGACTTATACATGCCATACCAGTCGCTGTAGTAATTCTGATCGCCGGTACTCAAATAAAGGATATTGTCATCGGTGTAATCGATGCACACCGCAGAGCATGCCGTCGTAGGCAGTACATCGGTTCCCGGAGTATGCGTCCAAGTTTTGCCGGTGTCTACCGAGATGAACAAGCCACCCGATGAACTGACGGCGTACCGCTTTGCGGGATTGGTGGCGTGAAACTTTATCTGGCTGACGCGACCCATTCCGTTTACCTGACCCGAAACATTGATGGGGAACGGCACTGGGCCGGTATCTGACCAAGTGCCAACAGCAGGTTGAGCCACCGCGGCACCAAGACTTAAAACCGCTGCAAAAATTGATATGATTTTCTTCACGACTATTTTATTTAGCGGTTTTCAATTGATTGTAGATAGCAAGGCGTTCGTGGGGCGTTAAGATATGTCCATCGGGCTGCACGTAGGGCAGCATCATATCGTGCCAATGACGATATTTTTTTACTTCAATCCGCATACGGTTGTCGGCCTCCATTTTGCGTCGCTCGCGGGCAGACGGGAACTTATCTGCTTTCCCGTGCTCCCCTATTTCCTCATTTTCACCAGCCGGTAATTCATGCGATTTGAAGTAGGTCTTGAAGGCTCTTTCAGCTTGGAAGAAATTGGCCGAGGTATCCTGAATCATGGTTATCCATAGCGGCTTGCGGGAATAGGCTTTTTCGGATGGAACAATATCTTGGGCATAACAAGCTCCCCAAAAGAGGGTTACCAGTAGCAAAACTATCATCGGCTTCATACAGTGATTAATTGATAATGGGTAATAAATTCAGCATCACAATATACGGAGCAAATGGATAGGCTGGGCAAGGTCGCGATTCCAACTTAAATATTTGTACCACAATTTACGCTTCCATGACGTAGATAAATACTTAGTTCCCGTTAAGAGACTACCGTCTGACCTAGCCAGGGGATAAACAAAAATATTGCCGGTAGGAATCGCATTCCTACCGGCAACCATCAAATTATTTTCAGAAAGACGGGCAAGCCATTCAGGCCCATCGCCCAAAATATCAATGCAGCTTATCGAAGGGATTATAGGTATCGTAAGTATTGTACCAACTATGCTCCACCCAACGGCCAGAGAATGGCATGATGACGAGAGACAGGGTAAGATTCGTACCACCGGTGATGCGCATGGGGCCATCGTTGAATTTGCCGATGTTGCTGTTCTCGAACATATAGTTCAGCTTGCCATAGGAAAACATGGCGCGCAATTTGAAACACATGCCAGCATAAAACGCGACTTCTGCCTTACCATAAGGATTGAGGCCGTAATTGAAACCGCTGCCGTGTTCGTCATAAGTTTTTACATTCTCCATGACGGTCCCATTCATGACCGGCATGAAGCCAACCCCGAATGAAGCACCAAGCGATTCGCGCTGGGTCTTGATGGCATCGGTGCCTACTTTATAGTCTACACCTATGGGCATCGCAATTTGGGTAGTTACGCCGTTCAACGAGCCGGCAACTTTATTGGGTGCCAAAGTGCCGGAGCCATTATAAATGGAATTCAGGTCTGACCAAATCAGTTGGTTGCCCATAATTTCAATGCTCACCGCCCATACGCTCTCATGACCCAATCTCTTAAAAGGGATGCTGGTGCCGATGAAGCCCCCATAACCCATGGATGTGGATATGGAACGCTTCACGGTGGTATCGCCAATAAAGTAGTTGTTGCCATCATAAACACCCGACACACCGTTGAAGGTGCCGCTCGCCATTATGAAGTTACCACCAAATTCGAACCTGTCCCAATTCCTGAATTGGGCAGATGCGCTGTCTGATAGGAGCAGGCAAATAAGTATAACAGAAAGGGATAGTCCCTTGACTAATCTCATATTATTACCTTTAGGAGATCG
>CAIVHI010000247.1 GCA_903905685.1 uncultured Bacteroidota bacterium
ATACCTGCCAATGCGGCAATTGGGACGCATAATATGCGTGTTCGGGGCATAAAAGAGGACCCTGCGGGGATTTACTCACAGGGCCTCTCTTCCGATTTGTCGCCTTGTGGCACCAATTACGGAATTTCGTCACCCTATTATTTTGCAGGTGACGTTATAGACTATCAAGTGAACATTTCGGGTATGGTTTCGTCACCGACGTCTTTGTCGTTCCCGACAACGAACACCGGTACCTATTCTTCTCCTTTGAATATTACGCTCAACGGTAAGTATTTGAATCCGTCCGGAGGGACGCTTACGCTGTCGGCCCCCATAGGATTCTATTTTTACAATGGCGGCAGCTATGTTTCTAGTTACAATTATACTTATACAGGCACCTCGGTTTCAAGTTATCTAGTTCCCGTGTATTTTAGCCCGGTAAGTCCGATTCCATACATCGGCTCCAGTATAAGCATCGTTGGCGGGGGAGTTACTCCGCTATATGTAGGTGTCTCCGGGACCGGTATCAGCACCTGTTCGGGTACACCTTCGGCAGGGTATGCCATTTCCTATCCATCAAATGGAAGTGCTGCTACACCGTTCACTTTGAGTTTGACGGGGGCTACCACAGCCAGCGATTTGAATTATCAATGGTATTCCTCATCGACGGGTACTGGGGGATGGTCTGCAATTACGGGAGCAACGAACTCAACTTACTCGTTTACCGGAGTTACCGCAAATACTTGGTATGAGTGCATTTTAACCTGCCCCACGAGCGGTTTGTCGGCTATTTCCGGTACATTCCAGATAACGTATTTTACTATCAGCACATCTTGTACGCCTTCAGCTTCCGTGGGGACGTCGTGGACGACAACCACGGTTACGTACAATCCGACCGGTGGAATGCGGACGTTCGTTGTGCCGGCTGGCGTTACCAGCATCAATGTTGATGCCGCAGGTGCAATAGGCGGCTATCAATCCGGCGGGTCGGCGGCGAATTATGGTTTTGGTGGCCGTGTTCAAGCCACTATGGCGGTAACTCCCGGCCAGACTCTCTACCTTTTTGTAGGTGGATCCGGGGGGAACGGTACTACTACCAGTGCAGGAACTGCGGGCTATAATGGTGGCGCTGTAGGCAATTATCGTCCTTCCGCGAGTGTTTCAGGCGGCGGCGGCGGCGGTGCCTCGGATATCCGTGTAGGCGGTACCACCTATGCCTACGTAGTGCTTAGTGCAGGTGGCGGCGGCGGAGCTGGTGCCATGTGTACTTCTACAGCAGACAAGGGTGGAAATGGCGGCGGCCTGACTGGGCAGGCAGGGTCCAACACCTGTAGTGGCGAAAAGGCCGGTGCAGGCGGAACTCAGACCTCAGGTGGTGCAGGTGGAGCCTCTTTCGGCCTTTACGGTGCAGGCAACCCCGGCACCCAAGGTACGGGTGGCGTACCCGCTAACGCGGGTGGCGGCGGCGGCGGCGGTTTCTATGGCGGCGGCGGCGGCAGTTACGGCGGCGGCGGAGGCGGTAGTTCCTATACGGCATCCTCCGGCTTTACGTCTGTCGTTCATACTCAAGGGTATAACTCAACAGGAGCAGGCTATATCAAGCTGACCTACAATAATGAGTCACCAAGCTACGGCATCAATCGTTTATATATCAATAGCGCAACGGGTGCCAACTTGTCGGACTCCAATATGATTGCGGCATCTAACGCATCCACAGGTTATTTAAACCGAATCGGCTTGCCACCCATTACATTAAATCTTTCTGGAACTTACGCTGCATCGGCAACCTTTGGTACCGCTGCAACCAAGTACCAAGAGGCTCAAGTTTGGATTGACTTCAATAATAATGGTACTTTTGAAGCCACTGAAAGCGTGTCCGGTACAGGTGTAGGCTTCAACATGACGGTAACCTCGTCACCCTCCTCCTTTAACGTTGCCATCCCGGGTGGAGCCGCAACAGGCACCCACTTGATGAGGGTAAGGGGTGTGTATGAAGATCCTTCCTATGGTGGATTGTCAGGGTCCGTGAACATGGACCCCTGCCTGGTGCAGTACTTGGGCGGTGTACCTGCATACTTCGCAGGCAATGTCACCGACTATATTGTAAATATTGCTACGGCATCTGCCGGCGTAACCACAACTCCGTCTTCTTTGTCATTCGGCTCTGTTGTCGCCGGCACGGTTTCCGCTCCGCAGAATGTTACACTCAATGGGACATCACTGAGTTCGGGTGGAACACTGACCATTACCCCGCCTGCTGGGTTCGATATCAATGTTGGCGGTATCAGGTATGGTGCAGGTGCCATCTGTACCGGTGGGTCATCTTATACCTACACGTATTCCGGTACATCGTTCTCCGGGTTCTCAGTCCAAGTGGAATTCAATCCTCCGTCCAGCGGATCCTTTGGCGGCTCGGTAAGCATTACGGGTGGCGGCTTGGCAGCCCCGGTATATGTAAACGTATTCGGCATTGGCAATACCCCATGTTCGGGCACTCCATCCGGAGGTACCGCATCGATATCTCCTGTCAGCGGAAATACCGGGACGCTTTTCGGACTTACGCTTACCGGTGCGTCAACCGGAGGCGGTATCAGTTACCAATGGCAGTCGTCACCCGATGGTACGACTTGGTCCAATATTGTCGGCGCTACGACGACAAGCTATGGTTTTGTCGGGATAATTGCCAATACCTACTACAGGGACGTTGTCACTTGTCCGTTCACCACCTCATCCAATTCCTCGGTGGCCACCGCTACCTACATTGCTCCCACTACAGCGTGCGCTCCTGTAGCTGGCTCGTATACTGCGGAAACCGGAAACGTTGGCACGGGCATCAATGGTATCAATATCTCCATTCCCGGAGGTAGCAGTTTCAGCAGCTCCGGAATTGTGGCGGCCGCTAGCTCAACTACGGGTTATTTGGACAATACCGGCCTTGCGCCCTTAACGCTTTTCTCCGGCGGCAGTTATGCCACTTCGGTGACATGGGGCACCGCTTCAAGCTACCAAGAATGCCAGATTTGGATAGACTTTAATGACGACGGAATTTACCAAACGAGTGAAGAGGTCTCGACCGTCCAGGGTTACAGTGCGACAGCTACACCAAATCCGACAACTTTCAATATTTCGATTCCTTTGTCGGCTCCAAGTGGTACCCACCTTATGCGTGTTCGCGGCATCAAAGAGGCCGCAGGAACATTCGCATTGTCAAGTGATCTGGACCCATGTGGCATCCAGTTCTTGTCCACCAATCCGCAATATGCCAGCGGTGACGCTGTAGACTACAAAGTCAACGTCCAGCCAATCGCGATAACCCTAGGGTCTAATCCGGTTGCGTGCGTTTCTGCTTCGTCGTTCTCGCTCAATCAAGGCTATATTTCGACCACGGGTTCGCCCAATCAGTATGCCATTACATGGGGTTCATTGGCGCACGCCTCAGGGTTTGCCGATGTGCCCTATAGCTCCGGTACAATATCAGGCACATCCGGCAACTTAACAATCACCGTGCCCGGTGGTTTGGGTGCAGGTGTTTACAGTGGAACCATTTATGTAAAAAATGCAACTTCCGGTGCAATAAGTGCGGGTTACTCGCTGTTGATTACCCTCAACGCGGCACCCGGCTTTGTATCCGGTTCCGTTGTCGTTAGTCCATCATCTTTGAAATTGTGTTCCGGTGCATCTGTTAGTCTCACTGCTGCAACTTCAGGAGGGGCGGGTACCGCTACTTATTCTTGGACCGGTCCGGGGTTGGCTACTGTCACAGGAACCTCCGGCATTATTCCCTATTCCGGAACATCCGTAGCCACGACATCAACGGTTTCTGTTGCCTCCGGCCAATATAGCGTTGCCATTAGTTACTCGGGTAGCAATTGCGTGTCGCTGGGACCAATAGGGGTGGGTGGAACTTATACGGTGGTTCCGGCTACCGGCGTGCCTACACTCTCTGTAACGCCGGGTACCTCCGGATTCTGCTCGGGAACAACAGTTACA
>CAIVHI010000248.1 GCA_903905685.1 uncultured Bacteroidota bacterium
CCGATCTGGGTGCCGATTTGGGCTCAAATACCAACGTATATGTGCCGCGCATCAAGGCCATCAACAACACTAAGGAATGGTGCGTATACCGCCTAAACCGCCTGCAAAACAAGCTGGAACTGTTGTCGGTAGACGGTGCTACCGGCAAGTCTTCCGCCTTCTATACCGATACCGACCAATACTACGTCAACATCAACGACGAAGTGGAGTTTCTGCCAGATGGTAAGTCGATGATTATCAGCAACGAACGGGCAGGGTATACCCACTTGTGGTTTTACGACCGCAAAACCGGCAATGCCATCGACCTTACCCCCGGCAATTACGACATCGACAACTTGGTTGGTGTAGACGCCGGCCGCAAGGTGGTCTACTACAGTTCTGCCGAGGCGTCGCCCATGCAACGCAACCTGTATAGCGTGGAATTCTCGGGAAAGAAAAAGAAAAATTTGACGCCCGAGGCCGGCTACCATAGCATCACCCCATGCAAGGGCTACCGCTTTTTCCTCGACCGTTTTTCCACCATCAACCACGTCCCGGTATTCTATCTCCGCAATGCAGACGGTAAGGTGATTCGTACTTTGGAAGACAACCACGATTTGGAGGAGAAAATGAGAGATTATGCCCTCGGCAACATCAAAATGGTGACGCTTAAAGGCCAAAACGATAACCTGAACGGCTGGATGATAACCCCGCCCGACTTCGACAGCACCAGGAAATACCCCGTACTCATGTATCAATACAGCGGCCCGGCATCTCAAGAAGTGGCCGACAGGTTCCCCTTGGGTAACTTTTTCTGGCACCAAATGCTGGCCGAGAAAGGTTATATCATCGTGTGTGCCGACGGCACCGGTACCGGCTTCCGGGGAGAAGCCTTCCGCAAGAAAACCTACCTGCAATTGGGGAAGTATGAAAGCGACGACCAAATTGCAGTGGCCAAGTATTTGGCCAAATTACCCTATGTAGACGACAAGCGCATAGGCATTTGGGGCTGGAGCTACGGCGGTTTTATGGCAAGTACCTGCATCCTGAAAGGCAATGACGTTTTCAAAACAGCAATTGCAGTGGCCCCCGTCACCAACTGGCGCTACTACGACAACATCTATACAGAACGCTACATGCGTACACCTCAGGAAAACCCCAAGGGCTATGACGAAAATGCTCCCGAAAAAATGGCCGACCGGCTGAAAGGCAAGTTCCTGTTCATTCACGGTACTGCCGACGACAATGTACATTTCCAGAACTCGGTCATGCTGGCATCGGCCTTCATCAAGGCGGGCAAGGATTATGATAGCGAGTACTATCCCGACAAAGCCCACGGCATATCAGGCTTGGCCACGCGCTACCATCTCTATCGCAGGATGACCGATTTCATCCTTCAAAACCTCTAAAACCCAAAATTGGCAGAGATGGAAGTGTGGGATGTCGTCAAGATGGTATTGCCGGTAAGGTTGTTCGCAAGGGTGACCAAAAGTATCAAGCTGCCTGGTCTAAACGGTGCCACGCTATATGATGTTTGCCAGTTCTTCATCAGTGAGATAAGTAAGGGCGACCTCATGCAGAATGCCGATGTGGTCACCTTCAACTTCGTGATGGCTATTCCGCCCACCTTTCTTTTCTTGTTTTCGCTAGTGCCCTACTTGCCGCTCAAGAACGTGGAGCCTGTGATTTTGAAGACGCTCCGCATGGTAACGCCCAACAGTAAAATATACGGCGTAGCAGTAGGTATTGTAGACGACTTCCTCCACAATCAGCACAAACGGGCCTTCTCCTTCGGGTTGCTGCTCACGCTCTATTTTGCGTCCAATGGCATGGGCACGCTCATCAAGTGTTTCGACGAAAGCGCATCACTTTACAAAAAGCGTAGTTACCTGATGCGCAAGTGGACCTCCATCAAGCTGACGCTCATGCTAATTGGGGTGCTGTTTGCAACGCTCACACTGCTCATCATCCAAAACAATGCCGTGAACAAGTACCTCGTCAAAATATTCCATAACGTGGTAGTCGTTAAAACCACCGGTATCTGTATGCTGGTATTATTGATATTCGTCGCGGTGTCCATCATCTACACCTATGGCCCGTCTTTGAAGCACCGATTCAAATTTGTGTCGGCGGGCTCGGTGTTCGCAACCATAGCATCGCTCATCCTCACCGCCGTTTTCGTTTCGGTAGTAAACAACTTTCTGAATTAAAACAAGGTATATGGCTCCATCGGAACCTTGATTGCATTTATGGTTTGGCTCTGGTACAACACGTTCATCCTTTTGGTCGGCTTCGAAATGAACGTTGCCATCAGGTTGGGTATGTTGAAACATACCCCGAAAGAAATTCCGGAGCCCGCAGGCTAAACCACCACGTTGATCATCTTGCCCTTCACATAAATGAATTTCTTGGGCGCAGTACCGTCCAGCCACTTGGCCACCGTTTCGTTGGCCAACACTTCAGCTTTTATCCAGGCTTCGTCGGCATCCAAGGCAAATTCCATTTCGGCTCGGGGCTTACCATTGATGGCGATGGGGTACTTTTTGGAGTTTTCAACCAAGTATCGCTCCTCGAACACAGGGAATACAGCCGCAGTAACGCTGCCTGCGCAGCCCATGTCCTGCCATAAGCACTCGGCCAAATGCGGAGCAAATGGGGCAATTAATATCGCCAGCGGTTCCAATATGGCCCGCTTGCGGCAGTGGCACTCCGTAAGTTCGTTCACCGTAATCATGAACCTGCTAACGGCGGTATTGAAGGAAAACGACTCTATGTCGGCACCTATCTTCTTGATGGTTTGGTGCAATATGCGCCATTCGGCGGACGTTGGCGCATCGTCGTTTATGGCAATCGTCCCGTCTTCGTGATAATACAGGCGGGTCATTTTCTTTAGAAAACGATATACGCCTTCAATGCCCTTCGTGTCCCATGGCTTGCTCATTTCCACAGGTCCCAAGAACATTTCATACATGCGGAAGGTATCGGCACCATATTCGGCCACTACATCGTCAGGGTTCACGACATTGTACTTGGATTTCGACATTTTCTCGACCTCCATTTTGCATTGCACATACAGCTCTCCTTCCTCTGTTGTTTGGGGCTCCCAAACGGCATTGGCCATATTGTCCTCAACCTCGTCTTCGTACATGCCCTGCTCGGCAAGGTATTCGGCATATTTGGCTTGGGTGAGGCGGTCTTTGGTGTCTACAAAATGGTGGCCGTTTTTGAGGCGGGATGGTTGCAGTTCCACATCGGTATCTGCTTCGGCGGAATGCAGGTAAAAACGGATGCCGTCTTCCGTAGCCGTCGCCACACTGGGTACAAAATAGGACTGCCCCTGAATCATGCCCTGATTCAGCAACTTGCGGAAGGGCTCGTCGAAATGCAGCAGCCCGAGGTCGAACAATACCTTGGTCCACATGCGGGAGTAGAGCAGGTGGCCCACGGCGTGCTCATTGCCGCCCACGTACAGGTCTACGGCACCCCAGTATTTCAGGGCATCGGCGCCGGCA
>CAIVHI010000249.1 GCA_903905685.1 uncultured Bacteroidota bacterium
CTTGCCTTGGTAAGCAGCTTTCGGTAGTCAAGCAGATTATCTTGTTTTCCAAGGACATATTGCGTGGGCTTGTGCTTGAAAATGGCCAAGTCGTTGCTGTCGGCACGGCCTATCATTGCGCGGTAGAAATTGATCAAGGCTGCTTCACCGGTTTGCGCACATGTATCAATCAGTTTTTCGACTATTTCGGATTGGCTGAGTTTAAAGTCGGGAGCGAACAAATTTGCGACCGTCTGCCGTATGAACGGCGTTTTGCCGCCGTTTTGAATCAAGTCAATCGATTTTTCCCGTACCGAAATTTTAGCGGCATCATCGGCATCGGGCGTAGAGTGTACTAGCGAGAGGCCTGCGAAGCGTTCGGGTTGCATTCGGGCAGCGGCTAAAGCCACATACCCCCCCATGGAATGCCCCACCCAAGTGGCATTGTTCAAACACTCCTCATCCAATAACTGCAACACGGCGAAAGCCATGGCATCAATGGACGGAGTGGACGCACAAGCAGATTTGCCGCTTCCCGGAAGGTCGGGCACCAAGACTCTGAACTTGGTTGAAAGTATTTGGGCGACATCGTCCCAAACCGACCCATCGGCGGGGAATCCGTGCAACAGCAATACAGGCGCTCCTGCACCCGCAACCCGGTAGACAATCGAATCAGTATGCCGCTCTAAAAACATTTTGCCTTACTCCGATTTTGTACTCAATACTTTATTTTGCATCAAACTTGCATACACAAACAACTCGGCAATGAGCAAGGGGACGATTTCCAAAACCGTGATTGCTTGAATTTTCAAAATGTGCAATAGTAAAGTTACAAATAATAACACAATGGCAACCAACGAATACCTCGGTGTACCCTTGGGGTGGTAAAAAGCAATTAAAAGGTTGGTGGGCATAAGCCACAGCAGGTTGAAATTGTCGGCGCAAGTCTGGTGGTTGGTACAAAACCACATCACTAAAATAACGCATCCCAAAAGGCCGGTAGTGAACAGGATGATGAAGCGCATAATGCGCCCTAAAATCCGTAGTCGTTTGATGGACAAGCCAATACCGGTAAGCAATGCCAATATACACGTTAGGCAAAATGGGCCATCCACTCCGAGGGGTCGCCTTTCACTCCCATTCAAAATCCTTACCGGCTTTGAGCTGAAGGGCCTTCCGTTAACCGTTGCGCCATAAAATCCTTTTGACAGGAAATCGGGCAAGAACATGATTTCGGCGTTCGTCATAACCTTGTCTATTTTACTCCCGAGAACGATGTTTACCCCCACCCTCGTCCAATGTTTGTAGTAGAAGTATTGGTTGATGATGTCCCGAAAGGTTAAATGCGCACCTTCGGGCAGCGCATTTCCAAATTTGAAGTCGGCACCAATGGTTTTTGGTACAATATCTCGGATACGGGTGGCGCAATTGTCAAAAAAGAAGTCGTATTTATAGTACCTATTCTCCGGTTTTATATTGTCGAGCAATGCACCGAGCATCTCTTTTTTTTCGTCCACAGTAAGCAACAGTTCTTGTTCGTCCACACACCTATGAAACTCAACATATTCGTTAATAAACTCCGAATAGGTTTGGATATCCACATAGTAAGGCAATTTGCCCTTCATGAACTTCACCTCGAAATCCTTATCAAACCCATCAAACATGCCATAATTGAAAATGACGTCGCGGTAGATGTCGTGGCGGGAAGAGTCTATAAAGCGAAGGCCGGTATGCCCAAACGTTTCCCACGCTTCGTCGCCCACACCACAGGTTACCAAACTGATCCTCATATGGCGGCAGGGGGCACCTGTCGAATCGGCAGCTTGGCCCTTGGCCGCCAGGGCAGCAATGACCCATACAAACCATAAGAATACTGTCCTCATATATACAAATGTAGACAAAAGGATTAGGATACTACTTTACCTTTTATCGCTTTACAATTATTTTGATTTCAACCCTAACTTCTTTGGTTTGGTATTCTGACGGTAAATTTTGTGCCCCTACCCACTTCGGATTCAATGTCTATTGTGCCCGACAAACGGATGATGTTTTGACGCACTATATAAAGCCCCAATCCGCTGCCGTCTGCCGTGCTGGAATTCCGGTAGAACATTTCGAATATCCTGTCGAATTTGCTTTCGGGTATGCCTTCGCCGTTGTCTTCCACGGTAAGAATGCCATAACCTGCCTCAACGAAGAACCCTACCTTAACATAGGGTACAACGTCTTTACGCCTATATTTTACCGCATTCGTAATCAGATTACTCATAATCGTGGTAATTCCAGCACGGTCAGACTCAAATAGCACGGTGGAATCTATTTCGGTAACCAAATTGAAATTGTTGGCATGCAAGATGTAGCCTACACCGCTGATGATGGCCTTGTATATGTCCATGACATCAATGGGTTCGAACGACGGTTTGAGGCGGTTGGTTTTGGAATAATCCAATATGTTTTTGATGACGGTATCGAGCCGGGCAATGCTTTTCTCCATCATATCCAAATAGAGGTGCAGTTCATCGGGGTCCGAATGACTGTCGCGGGCTAGACCTATAAGGCCCAATACAGAGGTAAGTGGAGCCCGAAGGTCGTGAGACGTACTGTATACAAACCTATCCAACTCTTCATTGATGACTTTTAGCTCCCTGTTCTGGCGGATCAATTTCTCTTCTGCATTTTTTCGTTCCGCAATATTTCTGATGAACGCGACGATACCGGTTACAACTCCGTTGGTAATGACTGGTGCACTGTTGCTCTCAAATGGCACAATGGTACCCTCGCCATTCCTCAAGTTCAGTTCCAATATTTTGATCTTTAACTGCTTGGGAAAAAGACCACAAAGATGTC
>CAIVHI010000250.1 GCA_903905685.1 uncultured Bacteroidota bacterium
CGTGGATCAGCATCGGCATTATGAAGGCATCGCAGCGAATAACCGACAGCTCGTCCTTGGTGGGCTACAAAAACTACTTCCCCCTACCCTCCGACCAGCGGTTTATGTTGGGCATGTATTTTGAGGACTACCTAAAGCAACACAAGAACTTCAAGGTACACATCAACATGATGTATGCCACCGGCCTACCCACCGGCCCGCCCGTGGGCCACCTTTACGACGACAACCTACGCCTACCCGACTACAAGCGCGTAGACATTGGCTTTTCGGCCCTGCTGCTCGACTCGAAGCGCAAGGAGCACCCGGCCCACAGCTACTTCAACTACCTGAAAACCATATGGGCCAGTGTAGAAGTCTTCAACCTCCTAGACATCCAAAACACCCTTTCCTATAGTTGGATTCAAGACGACTCCAGCCAGCGCATCTACGCAGTCCCCAACCGGCTAACATCGAGGTTGCTGAATTTGAAGGTGTTGTTTAGGTTTTAGGGAGGGGCCATTTCCTGTATTGAAACCAACAATTTAGGACACCGGCAACAAACGAGGCATATTGTCTGAATTTACTTAACTTTACATTTGAGTCATTTTTGAACATACCTATATGATTACAATTCTGTTCTGGAATCTCAATAACGATTACAACCATAATAGGACTGAGTTTTTAGGCGTTTTTGCAAACAGATGCGATATCATCGTACTAGTCGAGGCGTCCGATGACGTAATCAACCATGAAATTCCTGGTTTCTCACTCATTACGCCCTTTCAAACCGCCAAATTGGAGTGGATTAAAATATTCAAAAAAGACTCTAATGCTAGCTTTTCATTGACGCGTGTTACTGAACTTTATCACGAACGGATTGTTATTGCTTCCTTGGAAATTCAAGGCAAAAAGGACATCCATCTATATGGCTTGCACTTGAATAGCAAAACTCAAAAAGACGATGTAACACAACTGCTAATCAACAATATTGCTGCAACAGAAATACACGGCTTCATGAAAGCAAGGCACTCGCGAGCAATTTTAGTAGGCGACTTTAACCATAACCCATTTGATGGATTTATGACCGGTAGGCATACATTGAATGCTGTCGCGAACAAAGAAATCGCGAAAAAACTTAAGACACGGTCTTATAATAATGACTATGACAAAAAGACTATTTTTTACAACCCTATGTGGAATCTACTTGGAGACTTCGACTTGGCAACGGGACAAGCGAAGTTCAATGGTAGCTTTTTCTACGCAGATGAAAGACACAAAATGTTGCAACACATTCATTGGAACCTTTTCGACCAAGTTTTGGTAAGTGCTCCTATCTGCGATTCCGTCTTGCCTTCAGAAATCAAATTAATTTCCGATTATGTTGATAATGTCGGCATTACCCACAGTTTGGCTGGGTCGGAATTCTATGAAAAACGAAACAACTTCCACAATCCTGACTACTCCGACCACCTGCCACTATTATTCAAAGTTGACGAGACAAAATTATAACAATGAAAAAATGGAACATTGAGAAAACCTTTTCTCCAAAGCTGCCCAACGAAGTTTTGAAAGAATATGCCGATTCACTGAATCAGGATTCAGAAGGCGCGCTATCAGGGTCGGTAGTACAAAATATCTCATTCGATTCAGAAGACCGGCCAAGGTTATTTTATTCATTGCATGTAGTAATCAATGCATTGAAACAACCTTACCGATTATTTGAGATTGAACAGACTACCGAGGATGCTTATCCGGTGAACCTGAAAGTCACGCTGCTGACCAGTAGCCTCACAGTAAACAAAATCGACTCACCAGAATCACTTGACAAAAATATCGCAAATCTCATCGACGACCCAATGGTCAAAAACCTAATGACGCACTTTATGCACCTGTCGAAATTAAAGGCGGCTTACAAATAGACTCGCTGACACCCTTTCCTACAGTTGGATTCAAGACGACTCCAGCCAGCGCATCTATGCAGTCCCCAACCGGCTGACATCGAGGTTGCTGAATTTGAAGGTGTTGTTTAGGTTTTAGGGAGGGAGATAAATAAGGGGGACTTGGTCTCCACACTTGGAAGACCCAAACGGTAATGCAACATTTAGCAAACTTCCGCCCGACTAACGGGGACAATAGTTGACCCTAATGATATTCGTCTTTAGAGGTTCCACACTTCTTGCCAGGTTGGAAGCTTCTACAGAACCGTATATAACGAAATAATATGTAAACTTTACCGCACATCCACCACCCAACTCCACCTAAAAATCTTCGATCGATATCAATGGTTCAGTAAACGTTTTGACGTAGTCCAAATGTTGGTCCATGACATGCAATCAATTACCACCTTAATATACCACATAACGCAAAAAAGCGGAGACCCATCGCGCTACGCTCTGTTTCTCCGCTCTCATTTTTGTGACCGCGTCAGGATTCAAACCTGAAACCTTCTCATCCGTAGTGAGATGCTCTATTCAGTTGAGCTACGCAGCCAAACCCGTTTTCGGGAGCGCAAAGATAGGAATTTCTTCAAAACTCCAAAAACTTTTTTTAGACCACTCCACATCCGACCTTTACACCTGCAATTGGACGCGTTATGCAACTGGAAATCTGGTCTTTGGGGAAGGAAAACGATGCTTTCATAGATGAAGGCTTGGAATATTATTTCAAAAAAATTCGCCACTACCACCCCATCCGCCTCACGCTGCTGCAAACCAAGGGCAAGCAGGCCACCACAGATATAGAACGGGTGAAACTCCAGGAGGAAGAATTGATTCTAAGCCGCCTGCAACCTTTCCACATGCTGATACTGCTCGACGAGCGGGGCAAGGCACTCACTTCGCCGCAATGGGCACACCAATTACAGTCGTTCATGAACCAAGGCGCCAAGGTGGTCGTGTTCCTGATTGGCGGTGCCTATGGGGTGACCGATGTGGTGCGGCGTAGGGCGGCACAGGTCTGGTCTCTGTCGCCATTGGTGTTTCCCCACCAATTGGTGCGCCTCATTATGGCAGAGCAGATTTACCGCTCCGTAAGCATCCTTAACAACCTGCCCTACCATCACGGTGAGCGCGAATAACGCCGCAGCCGGGCACTATTGCAGCGGAGTGTCGTCCTTCAGCCGGTAGTCGGCATTCACCACCACCTGGGCTCC
>CAIVHI010000251.1 GCA_903905685.1 uncultured Bacteroidota bacterium
GCTATTCTTTTGGCACGAGTTGGAGCGGCAAATCAGGATTGAGGGGAAGGTATCGAAGGTGGACTATGAAGTAAGCGATACCTATTTTGAATCTCGACCCCACGGGAGCAAGCTTGGTGCTTGGGCATCGCCACAAAGCAAGGAAATAGCCACGCGCCAATTTCTTGACTTGAATTATGAAAAATACCGGAAAGAGTTTTCCGAAATCAAAATTCCCAGACCCGCCCATTGGGGTGGTTATAGGATTGAACCGACGAGAATGGAATTTTGGCAGGGAAGGCCAAGCCGGATGCACGATCGCATCTTATTTGTTAGAAACGGCGTTTTGGGCTGGAAGAAGGCCCGTTTGGCTCCTTGATTGGTAGATGGTGAGGATAGTGGATGATTTGGGAGTAATTCGAATGTTAGTGAAATAACGGATTTGGCGGACACTTTCAGGTTCCGCTGAATGATAATGCATGTAATAAACCCACGTGACAAGGATTACCCCTTGACGCGTAATCCGTCTCTTGATGAAGAAAAGGATACTCACCATCATCACCGCTTTCAGCATTTCATTCATCATAATGATTGCTTTGTCGGTGATATCGATGAACAGGTTCATTACATATGCCTACTACTCTAACTTCTCCGATACCTCGGGTATCATCATCGACAATATTTACCAAGCGGAACTACACCTCAGGGACATTGACCGGGCCGAGCGCGGTTATATGATAACCCGCGACACGATGTTCAGGCGTTACGTATATAATGCCATAGACAGCATGAAAAACGATATCATAGATATCGACCTCCTCATTGATGACAATCCATTACAGCAGCACTACATCGATTTGTTGAAGGACACCATGGGCTTGAAAATAGGCGCAGTGGTTACCAATGTAAATTTCGTAGATACCACCAATAGTGAAAACACCTTATCTAGACATTTTTACGAAAGCAGGGGCTATATGTTGGCCTGTAACAGGCTGTTAAAGAAAATACATGGGCTCGAAAATAAACGACGGGAGGAACGTCAAAACAGTGAACATATCTATGAAACCCTGACTACTAACACGTTGAGCTATCTCCTCGTGATATTTTGTATTGTTACCTTGGTGCTTTTCGCGCTAATGATCAAGGAACTTCGGGGAAGAATCAAGTTTCAGGAACAATTGCAGGCCAAGATTGTGGATTTGAAACGGTCTCACGTAGAGTTGGAGGAAATAGCCTATGCTGCCTCCCACGATTTGCAGGAACCTTTGCGCAAGATTCAGGTTTTCAGCAACATGTTGCTGGTGCAACAGACAGACGATATGACCGTAGCCAATCGGGAATCGCTGAAACGCATCAACACCCTGGCCAACCGGATGCAGTTGCTGATTTCCGACCTGTTCAGCCTTACCAGCCTTACCAAAATTGACGAAGTAAAAAAAGAAGTGGATTTGAACAAGGTCATTAACTTCCTGACTATTGACATGGAAGAGAAAATCATGGAAAAGAACGCACTGATCGTAGTAGATTCGCTGCCCAATATTTCGGGCTATGAAAACCAGCTCAAACTACTTTTCAATGCGCTGTTCGACAATGCATTGAAGTTTACCCGCTACAACGTTCAGCCGGTGGTACGCATATCCGGCAGCATGGTTACCGGTGCCGAGCTCAAAGAGGTGAACCCGAATTTGAAGAACAGGAAGTATCACCAAATCAGCTTCAGCGACAATGGTATCGGGTTCGACAATGTTTACATGAATAAAATGTTTCGGCTATTCCAACGGCTGCATACCCAAAATTCCGAGTATGTGGGCAAGGGAATTGGTTTGGCCATTTGCCAACGCGTGGTGACCAATCATGAAGGCTATGTGGTGGCCGATGGTAGGCGCGACGAAGGTGCGACCTTCAAGCTCTACTTTCCGGCCGACTAGTTAATCGGAATGATGCCAAACGGCATTAACTTGCACCCATGAATCGGCAAGTTCTGCGCCTGCCGACATGTCCAAATATCGTGAGTCGAACAACTTCTTTCATAGCCAGTACCTGGAAAGCATCTCCAATGGCCTTTCCATACATCGGCATTTTCCACATTTTTTGCTGGATATGGGTATTATGGGGTCTTAGGGGCATCCATTTTGGCGTGCCTGAATTGATTTCCATGGGTTCCATAACCGCTTTCTCTGCGGCCTGGCTCGCTATAGTTGGGTTGAAAAAGTGGGGGGCTTTCGCGTACCTCCTGTTGACGCTGGCGGACGTAGGCTGCTACGTATTGCTGCATAACCCATATGAACGAACGCTTTACGTAAGTGCGATTTTCCCTATAGATGCCATTTTCTGCTTTTTCATCTTGTTCTACTTTAAACGGTTCACCCAAAAATGAAGATCGAGACTACCGACATGCTCGGGCGCAAAATGGAATTGCACCAGCCACCCGAAAGGATTGTTTCGCTGGTACCGTCGGTAACGGAGTTGCTGCACGACCTCGGTTTGGGCGATAGAGTAGTTGGGATAACGAAATTCTGCGTGAAACCCGAATCTTGGTTCCGGTCCAAAACTCGGATTGGAGGCACAAAAGACGTCAAAATCGAAAAAGTATTGTCGCTCAAACCCGATTTTGTCTTAGCCAATCGGGAAGAAAACGTGAAAACACAGGTAGAGGCCATTTCGGCAAACGTACCCGTTTGGGTAAGCAACGTTGTGGACCTCGAGTCGGCATTGGAAATGATAAAAGCCACATCGGAGCTAACAGGCAGGGAGGCGGCCGGCCAAGATTTGCTGGCCGCAGTACGCTCTGCATTGGAATTGGCCTACACCCCACCCCGCCCAACGACTACCCTCTATGCCATATGGCGCAACCCGTGGATGTTTGCCGGCGGCGGCACCTATATCGATAGCCTCTTGCAAAGATTTGGATTCCGCAACCTACTTGCCGACCAACCACGCTACCCTACCCTTACTCCCGAGGACATCGGCAATCATCGTCCCGAGACCATATTACTGTCTTCAGAGCCTTACCCGTTTAAACAAAAGCACATAGACGAGCTTGCGGCACTGTGCCCGGAAGCAAGAATACTGTTGGTAGATGGTGAAATGTTTGGCTGGTATGGCAGCCGACTCCAATTTGCGGTTCCTTACCTTGCAGGCCTTCGCAGAAGTATTGAGACATGAGCTTGTTTAAAAAGCAACGCATAGCCATAGCACAACGCTTAACTGCTCCGATTGCGGTGGCAAGATTTGTCTAACCCCAAAACGCTACCTTTGCGGGCAAATGTTTGCGACGAACCGATGGTCCCCATGCTGAATAAATTGAAACTCGCGGCAAACTTGGCGGCCAATATGGGCAGCAGGTACTTGCTTTTCAGGATATCGCATGAGTTGAAAAAAAAGACGGGGCTATTGAAGAAGAAATTTCCGGTATCGCCGCCTTTCCGCACCTACCTCACCTTACAACAATGGAAAGACCAACCTTCGGTATTTTTCTTTCGCGACCGCGAATCGCTGGTATTAAAAAGGCAACCTACCGATTTGCTTAAACAGGGGTTCGAGAACCTCCGTGCGGGCAAATTCCTGATGTTCAACAGTTTCGAGATGCCATTGGGTGTGGATTACGACTGGGTGACCAACCCCGATACTGGCTTTCGCTACGACGTTCGTAAACATTGGACGGAGATACCCGACTTGTCGAAAGAAGCTGGCGACATCAAGTATGTATGGGAAAAATCGCGCTTTTCGTTTTTGTATGACGTCATCAGGTACGACTACCATCACGGTGAAGACTGCGCCGAATTTGTGTTCGCGGAAATGCTCGGGTGGATAAAGTGCAACCCCATAAACTGCGGCCCAAATTACCGTTGCAGCCAAGAAATCGCCTTACGGGTAATGAATTGGACCTTCGCCCTGCACTACTACCGCAACAGTGCCGCGCTAACGGAAGCTGTGTTTGCGCAGATACAATTTGCTATCTATTGGCAATTGCACCACGTCTACCACAACATCCATTTCTCACGCATAGCCGTCCGCAACAACCACGCCATCACGGAGAGCCTGATGCTTTATCTGTCGGGCATATTGTATCCCAGTATGCCCGGCACAACCAAATATATGGAGCAAGGCAAGAAGTGGCTGGAGCAAGAAATTGATTATCAAGTATATAGCGACGGAACATTTTTGCAGTTCTCCATGAACTACCACCGTGTGGTGGTGCAATTGCTGACTTGGGCCATTGTGCTGGCAGATAAAAACGGCCACAGATTTGCGCCCATGTTATACGACCGTGCCGAGCAATCGGTCAAGTTTTTGGCTGCCTGTATGGATACCGCGTCCGGACAGCTGCCCAACTATGGCAACAATGACGGTGCGCTGTTCTTCAAACTGTCTGAGGCCGATTATCGCGACTACCGCACGCAGTTGCAAGGATTGGCACATGCCTTGGGTATGACGATACCCTCCATTGGGGTTGTAGAAGAAGTGCAATGGTACGGACTACCCACGCGGCTCGAAAAGGAATGGAAGGTACCCGACGGTATTCATTCGTTTCCCGAAGGCGGCTATTATTTGATTCGGGAAAAAGGGGTGCTAACCTTCATCCGCTGCGGCAACCACCGCGACCGCCCCCACCAAGCCGACAACCTGCACTTAGACATTTGGGTGAACGGGGTGAATGTGTTGCTAGACGCCGGCAGTTATAAATACAATACCGACGAGGCCACTTCGCGGTATTTTTCCGGCACCCAATCGCACAACACCGTCATGCTGGGCAAAACTGACCAGATGCTGAAGGGGGGGCGGTTTATTTGGTATTACTGGACGCAGGCGAAGAACGCGACGGTGGTGGAAACCGATACCGCCTACCGTTTTGAAGGGGCGATATCTGCATTTCGGCATGTAGGCAATGGTATCGTTCATCGCAGAACGGTGGAAAAAGCCAGGGGGTCCAACGTGTGGTCGGTCACCGATTCCATCGATTCCAAACCGGAATCACACCCGCTTCGCCAACTTTGGCATTTGCCGCAGGCGGGCACCGAAGATGTTGTAATAACTGCCCAAGAAGGCGAAACGCCATTGGCGGCCCAAGAAGGCACGGGCTGGGAATCCTCGAAATATGGGCTGAAGGCGGCTACACGCGAAGTGGTGTTTACGGCCTCGGGCAATTCCATCGCGACCCAAATTGCAATCAAGGGTTAATTTGGCTCCGTGATGCCGGTGGGGCTTTTAAAGCCAACTGACAAAATAGCATGCCTCACGGCTTTTCAAGAAAAATCTGTCACTCCCAACGTGGTAATTGATGCCCAATGCTGACAAAAAAGTGCCGGAAATTCTGCCATATTCCGCATTTTCGGGATTGGCATAGAAAGTGCAACAGTGGGGTATAACCGTTTTTAAAAACAAAATCAAATCAATAGTTATGACTAAAAACGTAAACATTACCCCACTGCACGACAGAGTGATTGTAAAACCCGCAGCTGCCGAAGAAAGGACAGCAGGTGGCATCATCATCCCCGACACCGCCAAGGAAAA
>CAIVHI010000252.1 GCA_903905685.1 uncultured Bacteroidota bacterium
ATTGTCACAAAAACGGGAGCATTTGGTTTTTCTGCTTTGGGGGCGGTTTGCACAGCAAAAAGAGGCGTTGATAGATGTATCGAAACATACGGTACTTAAGTCGGCACACCCATCGCCATTATCGGCCCACAATGGCTTTTTCGGCTGCAAACACTTCAGCCTCACCAACAAAAGTCTGGTGGAATTTGGCCAATCGCCTATAGACTGGAATTTGAACGACTGACCATTATAACGCACAACAAACGCAGATATGAACATCATCAAACGGGTAGCCGGGGCAATTTTCGTGGTGTATGCACTTACCGTCTTTTTCATCACCATGCTCGTTGTCATCATCCCGATTTGGTTGATGTCGAAACTTCCAGACCCGTATGCCGCCCGCTACATCCATCCTATTTTCAAGGGATGGATGTCCATTTATATGCCGTTGATATGCTGTCCGGTGGTGCGCAAGGGCAAACATCATTTCGCCAAAGGTGAAAACTATGTCGTGGTGTTGAATCACAATTCGCTCATGGACATCCCGGTATCGTCGCCATGGATACCCGGTGCCAACCGGACTTTGGGTAAAATCGAAATTACGAAGATTCCGGTATTCAGCATCATTTACACGGCAGGTGCCATTTTGGTGGACCGGAAAGACGGTGCCAGCCGCCGTGCCAGCTTCGTCAAGATGCAGGAAGCATTGGAGAAAGGCATCAACTTGTGCCTGTATCCCGAGGGCACCCGCAATAAAACCGACAAGCCCCTACAGCACTTTTTCGACGGTGCTTTTGCCACGGCCGTCAAGACCCAAAAGCCCATCATACCCGGCCTGCTCTTCAATACCCGCAACATATTGCCCCATACCGTTAAGTTTTGGGCGCGCCCCGGCATCATCAATATTCATTTTCTAGAGCCTGTACCTACAAAAGGGTTAACTTTGGAAGATGTGCCCTACCTCAAGGAAAAGATCCACAACATCATGGAGACCTATTACTTGGAGCACTTAAACCAACTTTCATGACGTTTACAATCATAGGCACCGGCAATGTAGCATGGTTTCTCGGCAAGCGCCTGATGGCGGCGGGCCACCACTGCACAGGCGTTTATGCCCGAAACAAAGATGCTGCCCGCGAACTCTCCGACACTTTATTGTCTGACGGCTATGGCCTCATTCCCGACATCAAGGACCAGCGCGATGCCGATGTGTGCATCATTGCGGTGTCCGACATCGCTATAGGAAAAGTGGCTGCGCAATTGTCTTTTCAACAAACGGTGTTGATGCACACTGCGGGGTCGGTCTCGATAGATGCCATCAAGTCGGCCTCCAAAGACTGCGCGGTGTTGTGGCCGGTATATTCCATTCAGCGCACCAGCTTGCCAGCGCATCGCAATATTCCATGTGCTTGGGAGGCGGGTTCGCCCAAGGCCGAGCGGTATGTGCAATCCATAGGACATGCCATAACCGATGTGTTGTTTGAGGCCAAGGGCGAGCAGCGGCAGTGGCTGCACCTGTCGGCGGTTTTTGCCAACAACTTCATCAATCATTTGGTGGGCATTTGCGAAAGTATTTGCACGGAAAACGACCTGCCCTTCAGCGTGATGCAGCCCATAATCGAGCAGACTTTCGAAAAACTCAAGCACAACCACGCCAAGGCCGTACAAACAGGTCCGGCCATTCGGCGCGACATTACCACCATTCAAGACCACTTGGCCTTACTGGGCAAGCATCACGACTGGCAACGCATTTATGAAACTATAACCGATTCCATCAAGAACGTACACAACATTTAATAGCCCGTGCGTGGCCTTTAGCGTGCAAACTCCACTTGGGTTTGCATGCCAACATTATGTATTTTTTATGTTTTTATGTAGCTCAAACGCATAAAATGCTGTAAATCAATATGTTTTAGAGTTTTTGGGGTTAGGTGGGTCCATTCTACAGCCGCCATGCGCCGGGCACCCGGGCCGATAGTGCAGTATTTTCGGTTATTTTGGGCGATTATGAGTGTCAAAGTAAAAATCATCAACGATCCGGTTTACGGCTTCATCCGCATCCCCGAGCCCGAGATCATGCACATCATCGACCACCCTTGGTTTCAACGCCTGCGCAACATCAAGCAGATGGGTTTGGCACAACTGGTCTATCCCGGTGCGGTTCACACCCGGTTGGCACATTCCATAGGAGCCTGCCACCTCATGGGCAAAGCTCTTGATGAGTTGAAAGCCAAGGGCATCAATCAGGATGCCCACGAGACCTTGTCGGCAAGGCTGGCAGCATTGCTGCACGACATAGGTCACGGCCCGTTTTCGCACTCCCTCGAATACTCGCTCGTCAATATTTCCCACGAGAAAATTTCGAAGTTGGTGATGCAGCGGCTGAATGTGGAGACCGGTGGCCTTTTGGACACTGCCATCAGCATTTTCGACCATTCCTACCCGTTGAAGTATCTGCACCAATTGGTTTCCAGTCAGCTGGATGTAGATAGGATGGACTATTTGAACCGCGACAGCTTCTATACCGGCGTGTCGGAAGGTGTGATTGGCTATGACCGCATCTTGCAGATGCTCACAGTAAACGATAATGAATTGGTGGTGGAAGAAAAGGGCATCCATTCCGTGGAAAAATTCATCATTGCGCGCCGGTTGATGTATTGGCAAGTATACCTGCATAAAACCGTATTGGGAGCCGAGATGCTGCTGCGCAACATTTTTAAGCGCGCCAAAGAACTGGCCGGCGCGGGCGAACAACTGTTCGCGCCGCCGCTACTAAAGCATTTCCTGTATCAAGACCTCTCCGAACAGGAATTTGCGGCCGACCCCGGCCACCTCGATAAATTTTGCCAGCTCGACGATTCCGACATCAATGTATGTGTAAAGGCTTGGCGCGAGCACCCCGACAACGTACTCTCAAAGCTTTGCAAAATGTTAATTTTGAGGAAATTGTATAAAGTTCAGCTCAGCTCGGAATCTTTGGCAGGAAATTTGGAGGAGAAAGTCGGCGATTTTTTGGTGAAATCCGACATTCGCGAAGAGGATACGCACTACTTTTTTTTCGGGGGGCGCACATCCAACAGTACTTACAACATTAACGACGAACTGATTAAAATAGAGACCAAAAAAGGAGCCATCATCAGCATAACGGACCTCGAAGACTCATTAGTAAACAGGACCTTGGCCAAGGCGGTGTACAAAAACTACATCTGCTACGTTCAAGATTAAATGTCTGTCAATTTTTTTAACGAAAAAACGAAAGAAAGTTTACTTTTGATAATCTCCGAAAAATGCTGCGGACACGGTATAAATAAAGATTGGAAACAAATCATTTAGAATAACACCAACAAAAAGAACAGACGCCAATGCATTTTACAGCGCAACAGATTGCGGCCTTATTGCAAGGCCGATTGGAGGGAGACCCCAATGCCAAAGTGAGCGGCGTTGCCAAGATTGAAGAAGCCGGGGAAAATTCCCTGAGTTTCATTGCCAATCCAAAGTATGAAGACTTTGTTTACACCTCCAAGGCGTCTGTGATCATTGTCAACGAGACCTTGGTTCTCGAGCGCCCCGTAGTGCCTACACTCATTCGAGTAAAAGACGCCTACAGCGGCTTCGCGTTCCTGCTCGAAAAATACCATGAAATGATGTCGGGTGCGCCCAAGACGGGCATCGAGCAGCCCGCCTATATTTCTCCCACCGCAGTTGTAGCCCCCGATGCCTACATTGGGGCGTTCTCCTACATTGGCGATTATGTGACCGTTGCGTCGGGAGCAAAAATTTTTCCCGGCTGCTTTTTGGGCAATAATGTTACCGTAGCCGAGCATGCCGTGATGCATGCCGGCGTGAAGATTTACAACGGGTGCCGCATTGGCAAAAACGTGGTGATACATGCCGGAACCGTGGTAGG
>CAIVHI010000253.1 GCA_903905685.1 uncultured Bacteroidota bacterium
ATACCTGCTATCTCATTGTCCTTCATCTGTCCGTTGAACCCATACCTATAACGCTCCCCATTGCAAACCGTACTCACCACATCGCGCAGCTCCACCGTATCCTTCGGGGTGGAAATCAAGGTCACCACTATCATCCCGCCCTCCAACGGCGGCGCCTTGGCGCCACCCATACCGAAAGGTGGACTACTCAAAACCAAGCCCGATTGCGGCCCAATCACCACACTGAGCTTGGCCGAGGAACTTTCAGAGGTAAAGTACAACTGCGTATACCCCTGTGGCCCACCCAGTCGGGCATATCCCAGCACGTCGCCCGAGCTGTCGTCGGTGACGTACGCATAAAACGTGCCCTGCATCACCGGTGCCGATACGTCCACCTCCAGTGCGGCGCCTACAGGTATCGAAGTCATGTCATACGAAAAACCGTCGCCCTCGTAGGTCGTCGTGGCGACGATGGCGTTCGAGTCGGTCGATATATACGCCGGCAACGGCCCCGAATACCCCACCGGCGACAATACCGCACCGCCGCCCACCACCAACACGTGGCCGCCCACCCATGCCGGATACGGCAGCACCGGCACCTGCTCCACCACCGTCACCTCCTCCGTGCCCGTGGCCGTGAAGCAGTGCGTGCCGGTATCGGCCCAATACCGCCCCGGCATGTACTCCCCAAAGGGGTAGTAGTCGTAAGCACTCGCCAAAACCGGCTTCCAGTTCGCTATCGTGTCTATGCTTCCCGCAGTGTGCGGCCCCAAGAGGCTGTCTGCCGCCCGCTTGTCGCTCACCGTCGCCACCACGTTGCCCAAGTGGTCGGCAAGCTCATACTGCTTCTCGCCCAAGATATGCTGCGCATACATCGCGCTCCCGAACCCGTTGCCGTATATCGAAGCCGAATCGGCATCTATCAAATCCTGATACTCCAGGCTGTACCACGGCAGGTGCTGCCGCAGCGGCAGCGTGTCGGAGATGCCCGACGCGGCGTCCCAAGAATACCCCACCTGGTCGGGATAGTATTCCTTCACCCCCAGCCTGGCCGAGCCGTAAATGTCGTGCTCGGCCATCAAGAGCTTATCGACTGCTTCCGTTTTTACAATTTCAAACATGCACTCCTCGAAATTCAAATCCTTGCGTGTTCCTCGGGCCTGTTTAATGTTCCAAAACATTACTTTTATCATACCCAAGTATTTACCAAGCTAAATCAATTCGTGCATCAATGCTGTGAATTCGGGCGAAAAATCGTTAAGCAGCCTTAAATCAAGGACAAACAGCAAATTTATTGCCCATTTACAGAATAACCAAAACATGTGGTGACGGCATACGCCACCCACTCCCCCGCCCCGAAATTTTCGTACCTTCATTCTTTAATTGGTTATGGACGACTATATCTCATTCGAACAAATACCCTTTGGCAGCGACAACTTTGCCGACAATCCGGAGCCGCGGTGCCCCTGCGTGTTGCTGCTCGATACGTCGGGCTCCATGTATGGCGAGCCCGTGAAGCAACTCAATGAAGGGGTACGGGTGTTTAAACAGGAGCTGATGAACGACCCCTTGGCACTGAAACGCGTAGAGGTGGCGGTGGTCACTTTCGGGCCGGTAACCATAAGGTCAGACTTCCATACGGTGCCCAACTTCTTCCCCCAAGAGCTGGAAACCACCGGAAACACCCCCATTGGAGCAGCCATACTCACCGCCGTGGACCTGGTGACCAAGCGTAAGAAGGAGTACAAAACCAACGGCATATCCTACTACAAGCCTTGGATTATATTGATTACCGACGGCTCGCCCACCGACGATTGGGAGGCAGCCGCCGAGAAGGTGAAGGCAGGGGAGGAAAACAAGTCGTTTGCGTTTTTCGCCATAGGCGTAGAGGGCGCCAATATGAACATCCTAAGCCGCATATCGGTGCGCGCACCATTGAAATTAAAGGGATTGATGTTCCGGGAGTTTTTCATGTGGCTCTCGGCATCCATGAAAATGGTGTCGGCAAAGAATCCCGGCACCGCCATGAATTTATTGCCCCCATCGGGCTGGTCGGAATTATGAGGTGGAAAACCATTGGTCAAAGCGTCGTCGGGACATCGCACACTGCCACGGGCCGCGGCTGCGATGATGCCGTACAGTACAAGGTGGTATTGGGAGATGATGACCAAGAGGTATTGCTATGCTGTGTGAGCGATGGTGCGGGCAGTGCCAAGTTTGCCGCCATGGCAGCCGAATTTGCGACTGCGAAGATGGTGGAGTCGCTCGCCAACTATGCATTGGCCGGTGCACCCATTGGGGAGGCGGAGGTTTATGCCATGCTCGAAGACATCTATGACGGGCTGTCGGTCATTTCGAAAATTGAGGAAATACCCATTGACGAATATTCCTGCACCTTGCTGGGAGCAGCGGTGATGCCGACACGGGCCGTTTTTTTCCAGATAGGCGACGGTGCCATTGTGCGCAGCGATGGCGCGGGCAGGTATCTGCCAGTATGGTGGCCCGAAAACGGAGAGTATCAAAACACCACGACGTTCATTATAGACGACCCCAACATGGGGCAACTTAAGGTGCTCTGCATAGACGAATGTATAGACGAAGTGGCGATTTTCTCAGACGGGCTCCAAATGCTGGCGCTGCAATGGGAGTCGCACACGGTGCACCAACCCTTCTTTACCGACCTGTTTGCCGTGTTGAGGCGTGCCGACACAGTGGGAAAAGAAACCATACTCAACCAAAAACTGGCCGCTTTCTTGGACAGTCAGGGAGTGAACAGCCGAACCGACGACGACAAAACGCTAATTTTGGCTACTCGGCTGGGTTCGCCCGGTGCCAATGGATAGCGCATGATTGTTACCGGTTTACATAACGAACAGTACCACACCTCCCGAGAACTGGGTAAGGGTGGCGAAGGCGTGGTGTGGGAATTGGAGCATCATGCCGACCTGGTGTGCAAAATCTACAACACCCCGCCCGATGCCGACAAACAGAGGAAGCTGCGGGTGATGGCCGAAATGTGCACGCCCGCATTGGAGGCTTATGCCGCTTGGCCGTGCGACGTGGCCCGAGATGCCGCCGGCAACGTCATTGGGTTCATAATGAAGAAACTGACCGCCTATGTGCCCATGCACACCGCCTTCAGCCCTATGGACCGCAAAAAACTGTTTCCCGACAAGGGTTACAACTTCTTGGTACACACAGCCCGAAATCTGGCTACCGCTTTCCATAACATTCACGCGGCGGGCATTGTGGCGGGAGACATCAATGAGGGCAACGTACTCATCAATGCATCGGGCTTTGTATCGTTCATCGACTGCGACTCGTTCCAGATGCGGCAGCCCGACCGCGACAAAAAATACTTCTTTTGCGAGGTGGGTGTGCCCAGATATACCCCTCCCGAACTGCTGAAAAAAGGCACTTTCGAGCATGTGGTGCGCACCGTGAATACCGACAGTTTCTCGATGGCGGTGCTGATTTTCCAATTGCTGTTTTTGGGCCGCCACCCGTTTGCCGGCAAGAATAAGACCGATAAGGACATTGATGAAGAAACCGCCATCCGTACTGGAGAATTTGCCTACTCGCTCACCGCGAAGCGCAAAAGACTGGTGCCGCCCGATGTGGGCTTCGACATCCGCAACCTGCCCGATGCGGTGGTAGACCTTTTTCATAGAGCCTTTGAGGAGAAACTACGCCCCACGCCGGCAGAATGGATTGCCGCCCTCAACGACCTGCTGAGTGGCATGGCCACGTGCCCACTCACGAAACTGCACACTTATCCCGCGGGCATGGACGAATGCCCTTGGTGCAAGTTCCGGCAGGAGAAGGGGATACTTTATTTTCTGGACGACAGTTACATACTGGCTACGCGTGCGTTGGAGGACATCGATAGGTTTGTGAACGGCTTTAGGCTCGAAGCACTCCGGTTGCGGCCGGTGCCACGCAGGCCGTCCGGCTTGGCCCCTGCGATACCCTCTCCCGCACCCGAATTCCAAAAATGCCGAAAGGCCATGGCCATTGGCAGTATGGCTTTGGTAGCGGGAAGTGTTGTATTGATGCCGTTTTCATTCGCTTTTTTGCCTGCCGGGCTGTTGTTGGCTACGGGAATATGGTTGGCATCGCCGTGGCGGACGAAACTCAATAAGGAATTTGCCCGCCTGAAAGAGGTGGCCGAAACTGCCGGAAGAAATTGGAAATCGTATCAGGCAAACGCCAATCTCACCGCCGAAATAGAAGCCTACAACAAGCTCCCACAACAAATTGAAGCAGCAGTGGCGGCTTTCAAAAACCTGCCCGAAGACTACCGTAGGTACAAAAAGGAAATGGAAGAGCAGGTGTATGCCGACCAACTGAACGACTACTTGCGGTGCTTCAAACTGGCCCACCAAGACATACCCGCCATTGGCGACGCCAAAAAAAAGGCACTGGCCGATGGCGGCATAACGAGTGCTGCCGATGTGTCGCAACTATTGGTAACCAAGGTGCCCGGCATAGGCCCCAAGAACATGCAGGTGCTGCTGGATTGGCAACGGAAGGTGGCTACCAACTTCATTTACATACCCGACCATGGCAAGCTGGCCGAGGGCTTGCGGCACACCGACGCCAAAGTAGCCGCGCTGCGGGCACGGTTGGAATCGCAAATAAGAAAAGGGTATCAAGACGCGGAATATGCCAAAATGCAATTGGACAACAAGATAGCCCTCACCGAATTGCGCATGGCAGAACAGCATGCCTTGGTGCAAAGGGCAGAGGCAGAATTGGCTGCGTTCGAGAAACTGCTGGCACCGCCATTCCGGTTCAAGCCTTAGCGTTTGGGGCGGCGTTTTTGGGGCTTGCCATATTTCTCCTTCATCTTGTCTACATGGCGCACCTTCACATTCACCTTTTTGTTTTTGGCCAGTTTTTCGTGGAACGCCGCACCGCCGGCATTCACATCGGGCAGTTTGATGAGCACTTCCTTCATGCGCACCTTGGGCATTTCGTCGTCAATGAGTTCGTCGGAAATGACGAGCCCTTCGGGCAGTGGCAGCATTTCTATAGGTTGCTGCATCAGGTTGAGGATGGCATCCAGGCGGGGTTTCTCGGCCTCTGTAGTGAGCACGATAGCGTCGCCCAATTTATCGGCCCGGCCCGTTCGGCCTATGCGGTGGATGTAGTCTTCGGGCACCTCGGGTGTGTCGAAACATACCACATGCGACACTTCCGAGACATCTATGCCCCGGGCAACGATGTCGGTAGCAATTACTACCCTATAGGTGCCGGCCTGAAACCGCTTCACAGCATTGAAACGGGCATTTTGGGCTTTGTTGGAGTGGATGACGCCGATGGAATCATCGAAGCGGCCCTCCAACCTGTTGTACAGCAAATCGGCAAGTGCTTTTGAGCCGGTAAACACCATCACCCGGTTCATTTCGGGATGGCGGTCGAGCAGCAATTCCAACAAATTGGCCTTCGTATGGAAGTTGGGGACGAAGTAGCCCGTGCGGTGGATGTTGGCCACAGGCGTGCCGTTTGGTGCCGCCTCCACATAAACCGGGGCATCGAAATAGCCATCTGCCAGCTTGGCCACTTCGGGTGTGATGGTTGCCGAGAACAACAGGTTCTGCCGTTTGGGGGGCAGCATTTCGAGAATCTTGTCTATTTGGGTTTTAAAGCCCAAGTCCAACATTTCATCCATCTCGTCTATTACAAGGTGCTTGAGGTTTTTAAACCGCAACACCCCATTGTAGGCCATGTCGAGCAGGCGGCCGGGCGTGGCAACAACAACATCGGTACCGTTGGATAGGGCTTCTATTTGGGGCTTCATGTTCACGCCGCCATATATCTCCGTAACCTCCAGCGTCATATACTTGGCCAACCGCCTCACGGTTTCGCCCACTTGCACCACCAGCTCGCGGGTGGGTACCAGGATGAGGATTTGCGGAAAGCGGTCTTTGGTGAATTTCCACATGCGCAGGGCGGGCAGCAGGTAGGCTATGGTTTTACCGGTACCCGTTTGTGCGATGCCGCACACATCGCGGCCAGACATGATAACGGAAAATGCTTTCTGCTGTATCGTGGTGGGGTGCGTATAGCCAAGGTCGTCCAATGCCTTCCATAGCGAGTTATTCAGGTTAAGTTCATCGAAGGTCATTGGGGGCATGTTTTAAGGCCGGCGGCAAGCGCGGGCAGCAAAGGTAACGACAACGCGGCGTAGTGGCGCGAATTGGGCGTAACCTTTGAATAGGGCAACTGGAAAAGGTTAATTGAAGGCGCAGGGTTGCCGACCAAAGCCAACCTAAAAAAGAATCGGGGGTGCCTCTTGGTAGATGCACCCCCGATTATGGTGAAAACAAATGCTACTTCTTAACTACGGAAACCACCTTGCGGTCGGCACCGCTGGCAACAACCACTTGGTATACGCCGGTAGCCCAAGATGCGGTGTTGATGCTCAGTGTTTGGCCATTGGTAGTGCGGTCGCCGGATGCTACCAACCTACCATTGAGGTCGAATACGGTTACAGTGCAATTGCCTGCAGTCATGTCGATGTTCAATACGTCAACAGTAGGGTTGGGGAATACCTTCAAATCGGCAGTTGCAACTTCGGCCACGCCGGTAGACGCAGGCCACTCAGCAATTACGGACATTGTAGTGTTCCACAAATCACCGGCATCGGCACTGCCATTGTGGTTTACGAAATTAAGTACAGCCCACAAGGAAATAGAACCGGTTCCGGTGGCCGGTGCCGTCCAAGTGAATGACAAAGGAAGCGTAGAAGCTGCAATCGCCCTGGTTTGCTCAACACAAGTAAGCTGCGTACCTGCCGTTGGTGCGGTAACTTGGGTATTTGCAGGCAAACCCGTTGTGCCCCATGTGCCTGCATCGGCATTGCTTGCGGCCGATGCCGTTCCTTTCAAAGCATTCATTTGGAAACCATAGTAAGTGTTGGAGCCTGTAGTTGAGCCCATCAACTTCACGGTATAAGTCATTCCGCCCTTGTAGTGGGTAGTAGCTACGCCGGCAGAATCCAATTCGATAGATGTTGTAACGGCGGTAGATGCCGCAGTGCCTACGCCGTGGCAACCACCATTTGTGCAACCCGTCGGATTACCGGCAAAGGAACCTGTTGCAGCGGTTTCTGCACCGGTACAGTCATACTGACCATTTGCAGCTGCACCGGAATGGTAGCTACTGAGGGCCAAAGAACCCATACCTGCCACTAAACCAAAAAGTAAAACTTTTTTCTTCATTTTTTTTCGTTTTTTAGATGATGAATTTACACGCAAGGTAGTGTTTCCTATCATTTCCGGCAAATAAACAATTGACAGAAAAGTGACAATAATATAGAGTTAACAAAAATTGCAATTGCCGGTTAAAAACTTAAGGGCGTCATTTTCACCTATTCGCGGGGCAGATATGCTTTAGGTATAAGTGTGGAATTGTAGCTTTGCAGCACATGGGTCACAAGAAACTGGTCAAATTTCAAGCCATCGAGGGATATTCCAACGTGTTGCAATATCCCGAAGGGATGGTGGGCAAGTGGAACGAATTTTTCGGCAACTCCAACCCCATTACGCTGGAATTGGCGTGTGGGAAGGGCGAATATAGCGTAGGGCTGGGCCGGCAAAACCCCAACCGCAATTATATAGGTGTAGACATCAAGGGCAACCGCATTTATAGGGGTGCAAAGACGGCCTTGGATGAGGGCCTGAAAAACGTGGCCTTCCTGAGAACACAAATCGATAAAATCACGCAATACTTCGGCCATAATGAGGTCTCCGAAATCTGGATCGTGTTTGCCGACCCCTTCCTCAAAAAACCGTCGAACAGGCTCACCCACCAGCGGTTCCTGTATCTGTATAGCCGCATCTTGGTGCCGGGTGGTATCATCAGGCTCAAAACCGACTCACCAGATTTATTTTACTCCACCTTAGAAGTGATTGAAGAACAGCATTGCACTATCCACGAGAAGATTGAGGACATCTATAAAGACGGCATGCCCGAAGGGCCCCTGTCCATCCAAACCTACTACGAAGGCCTGCACCTTGCCGATGGCCGCACCATATATTATGTAGCGTTCTCGCTACCTGAAGGCGACATCAAGTTGCCGGAGCGTTATGGACGTAAATTTCAGGAACTCTTTGGCGACGAAGCGGAGGACAAACCATTGGAGTCATAGCATATGCGCGATGGCGAAAACATATACGATGCCATTTACCAACTGGTGCGGTGCATTCCGCCCGGCAGGGTATCCAACTATGGCGCGATAGCAAAGGCAGTAGGCATGGCTTCGGGTGCGCGGGTGGTGGGCTATGCCATGAATGGGTGCCACAACATCAATCCACCGGTGCCGGCACATAGGGTGGTGACCCGTAACGGCCTGCTCACGGGCCGCCACCATTTCTCCCCTCCCGAACTGATGCAGCAATTGCTGGAGCAGGAAGGCGTGCGCGTGGAAGACTTCAAGGTAGTGGATTTCGACAAGGTGTTTTGGGACCCCATGAAGGAACTATAGGCACCTACTGCCCATTCAGCGAATCACGATTTCGCTCACCACGCGCTCCCCAAAATAAAGGTTCACTTTGGTAATCAATTGGTCCTTACCCAGTTGCAACTCCTGTTTTAGTGCTGCCACATCGGTATAGATGGTAAGTACCCGGTTTTCGAGGCTGGTGCTGCGGGTGTATCGGGCAATGGTTTTGCCCACGATAGCCTCCCATTCTTCGCGTATGCGCAGTTCGAATACCTTTGGCTTCCATTGCGATTTCTCCAAAAGCAACTGCAATGCTTCCCCTATGCTGTACGAGCCCATGGTTTGGTAGGATTTGAAAATTGCGGGTTTGAATGCCGCGACTGTAAAGGTACAGCTATCACAACTCCACAACAACCGCCGGATTGAGGTGGCGATAGTCGGCGGAGAGAGAGGCCGCATTGATGTATTCCACACCATCGGCATCCATGCGCCCATAACCCTCGTGAATATGCCCGAACACGTGCACCTTTGGGCGTATCCTACCCACAGCTTCAAGCAAGTCTACACAGCCCACGTGTATGCCCGAGTGGGTGCGGTCCATGATACCCCGAGGCGGACCATGGGTAATCAGGATATCGGTATTTGCCGGGATGAGGTCCCAATGTTTTTTGATTTCGGGGCCGGGATGGCGGTTGAATGCCCAATTGTAGAAATAGGTGGTGATGGGTGAACCCCAGATACGCAGGCCTTCTACAACAACCTCAGAATCATCGAGATAGGTAACTCCTGCGGGTATGATGCGGGCTATTTCGGCAGCAGGCGTGTCTTCAAAATAGAAGTCATGATTGCCGGCAACCATGATTTTGTGCTTGTGGGGCCGGGCTGCAAACCAGTCCAAGAAATCGGCCACTTGGGAGTACAAACCCCGGCCGGTGCAGTCGCCTGCATGAATCAGGATGTCGCCTTCCGGCACCGTCATGTCGTTGTGGAAACCGTGCGTGTCCGAAATTAAAACAAGTTTCAAAGCCCGTTTTTTATGTATTTGTTAGGAGAGGCTCAAATGTAAAGAATGGGCACCGTAAATTTGCGTGATGCGGCATTTTATTTTTTTAAAACATCGAAATGCCACCCTACCTTCTGTGATTGGGCAAGTGCCGAGAAAAAGCATTTCCCGCCTAAAACTTCGATGCCGGTCGGCGGATAGGTATCGAGAACAGGCACTGGCAATCAGTTTTTTGTACAGGGCGATTGAGAATATGTATAAAAGGTCGCCCCAACTTTGAAACAGCAATTAAATTGCAATTCACAATTCAATTATTTCGCTTATCTTCGCGCTTCGAAAAAGACTGTTTATTTAAAAAAATCGATGCCGATGTCTCATTTTACTGCCGAAAAAAAGGCAAACATTTTCAAAACCTTTGGCGGTTCAGAAACCAACACGGGTTCCATTGAAGCGCAAGTGGCCATGCTTACCCAGCGTATCAACCACATCTCAGCCCACCTGAAAACCAACCGTAAAGATTTTTCTTCCAACCGCGGCCTTATGCTGCTCGTAGGTCGTAGGAAAAGGATGCTCCAATACCTGAGCAACACCAACCTCGAATCTTACCGCAGTTTGATCGAGAAATTAGGTTTACGCAAATAATGTCCGATACATCGGGCCGTTCCCAACTTCATGGAGTTGGGAATTGTTTTTTATTATATAAAATATTTTTAACATGATTCCAAATCCCATAACCGTCTCCTACAAACTGGACGACGGCCGTGAAATATCCATAGAGACGGGCCGAATGGCCCGCCAGGCCGATGGAGCAGCCGTTGTCCGCATGGGTAACTGCATGATTCTGGCAACGGTGGTTGCCAACAAAAACCCGAAACCGGGCCAATCCTTCTTCCCGCTTACCGTTGACTACCAAGAAAAATTTGCATCGGCAGGACGCATCCCCGGTTCCTTCTTCAAACGCGAAGGCCGCCTCAGCGATTACGAAATTTTGATTTCCCGCCTTATAGACCGCGCCTTGCGCCCCTTGTTTCCCGACGACTACCTGTGCGAAGTGCAGGTGTTGGTTACATTGATTTCTTCCGACCCTGAAATCATGCCCGATTCACTGGCATGCCTCGCGGCATCGGCAGCATTGGCAGTGTCCGACGTGCCGATACAGGAAATCATTTCCGAAGTGCGCGTAGCCCGCATCAATGGCGATTATGTCATCAATCCCGGCCGCACTGCGGTTAAAGATGCCGACCTCAACATCATTCTGGCCGCCACCCACAAGAACATTATGATGGTGGAAGGTGAAGCCAAAGAATGTGGCGAAGACGCCTTGGTAAAAGCAATAGAAGTGGGTCATGCCGCCGTGCAGGCCCAAGTGGCTTTGCAAGTGGAACTGCGCGACAAAGTTGCCGCCGGAGCCAAGCGCGAATATGCCAAGCCTTACACCAATGCCGCATTGGAATACCGCATTGCAGCCTATGGCTCTGAGCGCATTTACACTATAGCCAAATCGGCATTGGGCAAGCACGAGCGCAACGACGCTTTCGACCAAGTGGAAGCCGACTTCAAGGCATCGCTCACCGAAGGCGAACTGACTGCCGAAGACATGGGCCTGGTACATATGTACTTCCACGACCTTGGCAAGAAAGTGATTCGCGAAATGATGCTGAACGAACACGTGCGCCTCGACGGCCGCGGTTTGGAAGACGTTCGCCCCCTCACCATCGAGACCGACCCATTGCCTTCGCCACACGGCTCTGCACTGTTCACGCGCGGAGAAACCCAGTCATTGACCACGGTTACCCTCGGAACATCTGACGACGAATTGCTTGCGGAAACTGCGGCAACGTCCGACTACGTCAAATTCATATTGCACTACAACTTCCCTCCGTTCTCAACCGGCGAAGTGAAGCCCATGCGCGGCCAAAGCCGCCGCGAGGTGGGACATGGCAATTTGGCCATGCGCTCACTGAAGCAAATGCTGCCACAAGACTATCCTTACACAGTGCGTATCGTGTCCGACATTTTGGAATCCAACGGTTCCTCGTCAATGGCTACGGTTTGTGCAGGCTCTTTGGCGCTTATGGATGCCGGTGTGCCTTTCCCAAAACACGTAAGTGGTGTGGCCATGGGCCTGATATCGGGCGACAACAACCGTTTTGCAGTGCTTACCGACATTCTGGGCGACGAAGACCACTTGGGAGATATGGACTTCAAAGTGACCGGCACCCGTGACGGCATCTGCGGTATCCAAATGGACATCAAGGTAGACGGATTGAGCATGGACGTGATGCGCCAGGCACTCGACCAAGCCAAGCGCGGCCGCCTGCACATCCTCAATGCCATGTATAGCTGCATCGAGGCACCTCGTGCCGACCTGAAGCCCCATGCACCCCGCATTGAGCAACTGACGATAGATCGCGAATTCATTGGTGCCGTAATAGGCCCGGGAGGCAAGATCATCCAAGAAATGCAGCGCGAAACGGGCACCAACATCAATATCGAAGAAGTAGGTGAGCAAGGCATCATCAAAATATTCTCTGCCAACCAGGAAGGGATTTTGAAAGCCAAAGCCCGCATCCGCGAAATCGTTTGCGTTCCCGAAATTGGCGAGACCTACGAAGGCACGGTAAAGAGCATTGTACCCTTTGGCGCATTCATCGAGTTCATGCCCGGCAAGCAAGGATTGCTGCACATTTCAGAAGTAAGCTGGAAGCGCCTCGAGTCGCTGGACGGCATCATGAAGGAAGGCGACAAGGTAACCATCAAGCTGATAGGCACCGACCCCAAGACCGGCAAACTGCGCCTCAGCATGAAGGCGCTCACCGAAAAGCCCGAAGGCATGGAAAGCTCTGAAAGGCGCGAAGGCGGCGACAGGGGTGACCGTGGAGATCGCGGCGAGCGCCGTGACCGTGGCGACCGCGATAAAGACCGCGGCCCAAGGCCCAACCGCAACTAAGTTTTAACCAACACTTTCAATACCACAGCCCGGGGTCATCAGCCTCGGGCTGTGTTTTTTTAGGGAGGCTGTTCAGCTCGTCGGCAATGGTCTCCATGATGGGCTCCAAATGGGTGCACAGCAGGTCGTTGATGATGGCGGTGACCGCCATCAAATCGGTTTTTAGGATGTGGAACGAACGGGTATAAAACAGGGGCTTGGGCGAGATGTGGAGCTTGTCGGCAGGCACTTGCAGCGCCAGTGCCTGCTTGAGTGCCTGCTTTCGGTAGCAGGCGGCGGTATTCAACTCAATATCTATGTGCAGCGCAATGTAGGGCTTGCCCGGCACCTCTTGGTAAGACACTGCATACCAAGCTGCCTTCCCCAACTTGAACCTGCCGGGAAACATGATATAGCGCAAATTGTTCTTGGCACGGGCATCCTTAGCCTCGGGCCGCAACTTGACCACCGAGGCATCCAGTTCTGCCCAATAAGGCAGCGTGGCGAGGTTTTCAATCTGTTTGTTCATAGGCCGGCCGAAATAAATGGGGCGGCAAAGTAAAGGAATCACGGGGATTTTTGGGGGGACGGACATGAACGCAATGCTCCACAGATAAAGTTGACCGTTTGGGGTGAGAGGTGTTAATTTTGAAACTGCTGCAAAACCCGCAATTCTTTGTTCTACCTTTGCCCAGTCCACCACATCGAGTGTTCTGCTGCCAAATGCCGGGTGTTTTATTGGACAGTTTATAAATGTCTTATACTATGAACACATATACCAACACCAATCTTAGGGAAGTGGTTTGTAGATTCACTTTTCTCGACGACGGTGCAAAAAAATGGGACAGCGGTTATTTCGGGCAGTTTTTTGATAAGATTAAGGATTTGGGGTTTTCGTCCCGACATGAACAAAGAGGCATACAGCTTACTGTTGGCGAGAATGTGCAAGAAATTGCAGCCAATATGCCGGTGTTGAGGGAACTTGAATCCCAAATGGTTTTTCAGAACCCCGAAAAAGGTTTTGCCATAACGTTGGGCAACAAAATCCTGTCATTCCATGTTTTGGGAGGAGGATATCGCAACTGGGAGACCTTTCAGTCGGATTTATTGGAACCCTACCTCAAGTTATATTTGGATTTGGGACTACATACCGAAGCCAACTATTGTCAAGTAGTTTACCTCAACCAATTCTCGATTGGTAAGGATGAAGCACTAAAAGATTATTTCACGATTGCAACAGACCCCGTGAAGCATTTCGGACTTGAAGGAGCCGCGTTGATACAGAAGCGTTATGTCAACACCGACTTAGGTTACGGGTTGGTTTACAAGTTGATGGCAGACGTAACAGCCGACGACAGGAAGTCGATTTATTTGGAGTGCGGAGCCGAGAGTTTGCCCACCACCCGCCGTGACGCCGAAGACTTGCCGGCATTGGCATCCCGTGTTCGTGAACCGATACGCGATTTTTTTGAAAACCTCATTACAGACCAATTAAGGGCCATCTTATGACATCCGGAAATATTGCTCAGCAATCCCTTTTTATCACGGAAGTTAAATCGGCGTTCGTGGCCGGTGTTCCGGAAAACCGAAATATTCCGATATTGCACTATTTGATAAACGGCAATGAATTTGTCGATGAGAAATGGGCAAACATAACGTATACGTATAACTACTTCAACCCCTCGAATGGTTTTTTGCCCTATTCAGATTCCCATTTATTGAAGGCAGCGAATATTCTCTTTGAAGGTAGCCGGCGGGCCAGCCATGCTGAAATGGAGGCAATCAATGAAGCGTTGGCGATTTCAATATCAAGTACTCCTACCCGCCCTAATAGAAGATGAAATGGCATTTCAGGATGTTGATTGGAATACCCTGTTTCCGGGCTATTTGACGTCGGGTCAAAAGGATCGATTGAAGGCTGCTTTGGAACAGTTCAGGCCGGCATACCGAGGCAACAGGATAAGCTATTCAGACTTTTACAAGGCTTCCCATGCCGAATTTCGCAATTTTATGCAGGGAGATTTGGTGAGAGACATGAGGTTACCCATATGGGATGACGTGAATGCCGTTTACGGAAAGGGATATTCCAACGCCCTGATTTTGACGAATACGTGCGACATCTCCAAGGACAATGCCCGGCCTACCAATTCAAAAGAATGCCTTTTGGCTCCCTTGGCCAATTTGTCCGACTATGTTGCTGCATTAAAAGGCAAACACTTACCGCAGGCGCAAATCGACTCTTTTGTCACAGCTTTGAAAAATCAGGAGATTACCAATCTGTTTTTCCTTCCTCCCTGCCCATCGAGCCATCACGAATCAATTGCCGTGTTGGATAAAGTATTTTGGATAAATACCGGCGAGTTGAACGAATTGGTACCAACTATTGAAGAGGACAGGATTGCGTCGCTTAATCATTATGGGTACTACCTTTTTCTACTCAAACTATCCCACAATCTATGCAGGTTTCCCGAAACCGACGATAGGTGTGAGGCAACCATGTCGAAGTTGTGAGCTGGGGCATCCAATCAACGAGGATATCCCGACCTCCACCAGTGTCTAATGCCGGAAAGCGACTTTGAAACCAAGGGAGCATGAAATGGCAATGGGAATTGGACAAATGTGCGGATGGACAGAATTTCGCATTCCATCTCCCTCGACGCCCCTCGGAGACAGCATCCCATCAACTACTTAGACCTCACCCCATCCCACCCGGCATTAAATTTCACCAATAGGCCCTATATATCTCGGATACCGGTAATTTTGCAGGCCTTTCCCCCATAACGACAAATGCACACGCACGACCACGGCCATAGCCACCACAACCACGACCACAGCGGCCATGACCATGGGCACCATCATGGGCACCACCACCATGCGGTGCCGGCCAATGCGGGCACTGCCTTTTTGGTAGGCATTGCCTTGAACGGGCTCTACGTGGTGATTCAGGCCGCAACCGGGCTTTACAGCCACAGTATGGCCATGCTGGCCGATGCCGGCCACAACCTGAGCGATGTGGCCGCCCTTGCACTTTCTTTTTGGGCACTGAGTTGGGCCAAGAAGAAGAGCACGGCCTCCTTCACCTATGGCTACAAAAAAACGACCATCTTGGCTGCACTCACCAATGCGGTGGTGCTGTTAGTTACCATCGGGGTGTTGGGCTATGAATCTGTGGCGCGAATCTTTGCACCGCAACCTGTAGAGGGTGGCACGGTGGCCATTGTGGCCGCCATCGGCATCGTCATCAACTTGGGCTCGGCCATGCTGTTCTTCCGCGATAAAGACCACGACCTCAATACCAAGGGGGCCTTCCTGCACCTGCTTACCGATGCACTGGTATCGCTGGCGGTGGTGGTAGCGGGCATCATCATCAAGTTTACGGGTTGGTATTGGATAGATGGGGTAATCAGTCTGGTGGTGCTGCTGGTCATCTTGGGTGGCACGTGGTCGCTCCTGACAGGCAGCCTGAAAATGTCGCTCGATGCCGTGCCGGACAACATTGCCCTGCCCAAAATCGAAAAAATCATCCTTGGGGTAAAGGGTGTGGAGAGTATGCACCACCTGCACGTTTGGGCCATGAGCACTACCGAAAACGCACTCACCACGCACGTTGTGGTGGACGATGCCTTGGCATTCGAGCGCAAGCTGCACGTCATCCACGACATCAAGCACCAACTGCTGCACCACAACATCACCCATGCCACCATCGAAATGGAATCGGTGGCTTTACCATGCCACGATGCTGCGTGCTAGGTAGACCTATGGGCTCTGAGCATGCGTTGTGGCTCAACGCAAATCTACCACCTCAACACCAGGGTGTTCTTTGGCTACCCAAGTAAAGTAACTGTCGGGGATATTGCTGTCCGGGGTGAAGTTGCTGACGAAATATTTATAGTTGTTGCCGTTTTTCTCCCAAATGTTACCCCCTACTATGATGGTGGAGGCTTTGTCTACCAGCAACTCGATTTTCGTGAATTTCTTCTTGGCGTCCAAGGGTTGCAGTTCAATCACGTCGCAGGTTTTGCCTTGTTCCTTACGCTCGCCCTTGTAGGTATACCTGTATTCCTTATCGTAAAAATTAGAGAACAGCTTGGCGGGAGATATGGTTTGCTCGTCGGGGTTATAGGTGCTCACATTCACCTCTTTCGACTCCTTATTGTAGGTCCACACTGTTTTGGTGTCGCAAATGATTTCCTGACCGCTCAGCAGCACATGGTATTTTTGGCCTTTAAGGGAGAGAGACCCCTTCTTGGTATCGTTCACTTTACCACCCTTGCCGCCGGTGAGGCTCAGGGTGAAGTTGGCCTTCAACGACTTCAGGCTGCCCACTTTCTTGGTAACGGCATCGAGCACCGCCTTGGCCTTAGGGTCGTTTTGGGCGGCTACAGGTGTTGTATGCAACAAGGAAACCGCAGTCATGCAAAGCCCCAAAACGAGGGCCGGGAACGAAGAAGTGCTGTATGGGCTACGGGATGCGAAGTATGTAGACTGTTTAACCATTATTGATGTTTCTAAAGTTACGATATTTTCTAAAGCAATTTTTCGGCGAAGATAACGATGTTGCCGCAATTGGACCGCCGATTAGGACTGTTTGATAGCCAAGTATAACATAAAATCAGTCATTCTATGTAGTTCGATGACATTATCTCGATAAACCACATACAAGACGATTCGAGGGCTTCCGTGCAACTGGCTGCTTTTTGCAATAAGGGAGGGTTTTAACTATGTACGGCCAAAATGGGTATTCCAAGCTGTAATTGGGTAACTATTTCTATATTTGCGGTAGATTTTATGGAGGAGGAACTCAAGAGCGAAAATCTGCTGCAGGTTTACAACGTTGGAGACGTGGAGGTACTGCCTTCGCAGGTAGACATGACGCTCTGCGTCGTGGTGAGGCGCGGCATGCTCGTAGCGGGTTTCAATCCCCAAAAAGATTTGCTGACCATACGCTATCATGGTTATGAAGCCCATAAAACCGTGTGGGATGTTGAATTTTTCAGTCAGGTAGCCCGCACGGAACCCATCTTGGAAGCACCCGAAAAGGTGCGTGCCGTATTTGTGCTTGGCGACAAAAACATGGTCATCCCCAACGACCTCTACAAAGAGCAGCATGCCAAGGTGTGGCTGCGCCAAATACACTACATAGAGCATGACGATGTGGTTGAAGCCTTCCCGTTGGAGCAAGACCGCGCCATGTATATGTTGGCCATTCCCGGCGATGTGAAGAATTGGATAGCCGGCAAGTTTGCGAACGCAAGCATTCGGTCGCTGGCAGAGTACCAATTCCTGAAACCGCCCAAGATAGGGTTGTGCCTGCAATCGTGTGTCACCGCCGAGCAAGTGTGCTGCACCCTGCATATAGATGGCAACTTGCTGTGGCACAAAGTGATGGATTACACTGCCGCCGAAGACATCGTATTCGAAGGCAAGTTCCTGTGTAAAGAGAACAACTACTTTGCCACCAAGCTCACCATATTGTTCAATGCCCTTACGGGTGGCGAGTTCCCGGTGCTGAACGACTATTCGCAATATTATCCTGCCATGAAGTCGGGAGAAGGGGCCCGGATTCATGAACCATGGGACGCACCGGTGGCCCTCATCAAACAACTGTTGTCGTGCGTATTGTAAGCGGTGCTTTTGGTGGCCGGCGGTTTAGTCCGCCGGCGAAGATACCGGCACGTCCCACCACCGAGTTGGCTCGCGAGGGCCTATTCAACATTCTGAATAGCGTTGTGGACTTTGATGGGCTGAAGACCTTGGACCTCTTTGGCGGCACCGGCAGCGTAACCTACGAACTGGCATCCCGCGGTGCAGTAGACCTCACCATTGTGGAACGCGACCGCACCACCACCGACTTCATCAAAAAAACACTGACCGACCTGGACATTGCCGACATCGTGCGGTTGGTGAAGGACGACGCCTTCAAATTCCTGAAACAGTGCACCGACCAATTCGACTTCATTTTTGCCGACCCACCCTATGCGCTCGCCAATATGGACGAAGTGCCGAAACTGGTTTTAGAGCACCACCTGTTGCTACCCGGCGGCATCTTCGTGTTGGAGCACAGCGGCCGCAACGACTATCAGCTTCATCCCTGCTTTTGGAGGATGAAAAACTACGGTACCACCATCTTTACTTTTTTCCGCAATCCGACAGCACCTTGATATGGAACGCATTTGTCTGTTTCCCGGCACCTTCGACCCCATCACATTGGGGCACCTCGACATCATCCACCGCGCCCTGCCCCTGTTCGACCAACTGGTGATAGGCATTGGCACCAATGCATCGAAGCAGCCCATGTTTACCGTGGAGCAACGAACGGCTTGGATATCCGAAATCTTCAAAAACGACCCACGTATCTCGGTGGCCGGCTACTCGGGCCTCACCATAGACTTTTGCAACCGCCTGAATGCCAAGTTCATCCTGCGCGGCATTCGCTACATCAGCGATTTCGAGTACGAAAAAGCCATCGCCGACATGAACCGAATGTTGGCTCCCGACATAGAGACCATCTTCCTCACCTGCTCTCCCGTCTACTCCACCATCTCGTCTACATTGGTGCGCGACGTCATCCGCAACAACGGGAATGCCCGGATGTTCCTGCCTGATGAGGTGAGGTTTTGAATGGGTTATTTCTTTACGACGAATGTTCCACTACCGTTTCAGTACAACGAGTTTGCCCCTGCCCACCAAGCCGCCGCCGCAGGTAGCGGTATAGGTGTATATGCCGGCGGGCACGTTAGATGAGTTCCATGGAATGGAACCCGCAGTGCCGGCGGCATAGGTAGAAAATACGGTTTCACCCAAAACATTCGTTATGGCAACCGTGACTCCCAAGCCATCCGTCCCCACCAAATTGTAGTTGAAGGTAACCTGCCCACCGGTAGGGTTGGGGTAGGCGGTAAACCTGTTTTCCGAGTTGGTGCTCACATTGGGATAAGACACTCCGGCATACTGCCTGATATGGCCGTGCCCCTTGGGGTGCGATGGACGCAGTTGCAACGAGCCGCCGTTCCATGCGAAGAAGCAGGGGTTGGCGAAGACGGGAGTCTGACCGGGGTTGTAGATGTGTGAGGTATTGACAATCATTTGCTCCGCCATATTGTTGTTGCTCACGATGAAATGGGTGGTATCGAGCATGGCGATCTGACCGGGAGTGAGCTCGCCAATATGGGCCCCTTGCCGCTCCGCCGGCAATAGCGTGTTGTATAGTGTGGCAAATGTTTGCTGCGTATTTTTGTCTGCATCCATTGCGGCCATGGCAAGGGGCATATTGGCCACCAAGTTGGTCGCCACATCGTAGTTGCCCATGGCGTTGTTGTAGCCCATGCGTGCATAATAACTCCAATCTCCGCCTATGTTTTGCAGCCATTGGTCTACGTCCTGCAGGTGCGAGTATTGAATGTTGGGGTCGGTGAGGTAGTAGAGGCCGGTGGAGTCGAGGTCGGCTTGCGGGAGGGTGACCGGGTCGGGAGATTTCAGGGCGGAAATGATGATGTTGCCCAAAATGCCCATGTCGGTTTGGGCCAGCATCATGGCACCTTCCAATTGGGTGCGTGCGGATATGGTCTGCCCGTATACCGCCAAGCTATCCAAGTCGTCGTTGGTGAGGTAGTAGTCGTTGTCTTGCAGGTAGGCCAAAAACGAGTTGTCGTGCAGGTCGTCGGGATTCTGTTCCAACACGTTCATGAATTGGGCATAGGACAGCAAGCCGTAGTCGGCCACCATGGTGAGTGCCGCTTGCGACAGGTAGGGAGATGCCGAAAGGAGGGTTTGGTAGAGGTCTCCGGCAACGGTGTCGGTTGCAATGATGTTGTCTAAGGAGTCGGGATTGCCCAAGTCCATCAAGGCAGTTTCCGTGCCTTGCGAGATTTGCAATTGCAACTGCATTCCCAAGAATGCGTGCTCCAACGAATCCAACACCTGCACATTCTTTGCGGTAGCGGCGAACGCGCCATAGCCCGCCCCCATTGCATTGGCCGATGCAGCCCCGCCACCCGAGCCTGTGGGCACCGATATGTGCGGACAGGTGTTGCCTGCCGTTATGGGCAGGAGTATCACATTGCCCAACGACGAGCTTGGGCGCTCGGTGCTTGAGTTGGCGGTGTCGTAGTAATACGTGATGGGGAAGCTCCAGCCATTGACGATATTGTTGGTGGAACCCGAATACGTGTTTCGTGCCGAAATGCCCATGGCGCCGTTGCCTTGAAACGGGTCTATGCCCTCTGAGCAGGCTACGGATGCCATGCCTGTACCATCGTTCAGCACCATGATGTCGGTACTGTTGCCGGCAAATTGGTTGCACAGCACTTGGAGCCCGTGAATGACGGCTCCCGAGCATGGCCCCCAATTTTTGCCTACGGCACAAACACCCTCCACAAGACTGTCGAACACGTTGCTGTAAACGACGTTGGAACTTGCTCCCGTATTGTCGGCTACCACGCCGTAGTTGTACCAATTGGCAAGGCCGTTGGGCTTACCGAGGAATTGGTTGGACTCGATGGTGAATTGCGCGGTGTTCTTGGTATAGATGCCTATGTTCTGCATGCAGGCGCTGTTGGCGGCCGAAACCGGCACGTAGTTCACCGCCGTGCCATTGCCCACCTTGAAGATGCACGAGGTGGTGGTGACGTTGTTGTTGGCCAATGCCAGCACACCCACGCCGACGGAGTCGAAAAACGCCTGACTGATATTGATGGTTTGGTCGGAACTCGCAACGCCCTCGATGTCGAGACCGTTGCCGAGGCCGCAAAAGCGGGGGAAGACGGTGCTCGCCGCGCCCGACCCTACCGGCGTGTAGGGCCATACCGAAAAGCTGGACAGCGAGGAATAAATGCCGTTGCCCGTGCCTTTGTCGAGTGCATTGGTGTCTTGGTTCAGGAATCTGCAGCCGGCAAACACCACGCCGTTCACTTGGTACAGCTTCACATGGTAGGGCATAGGATAGTTCATGTGGTCGCCCTTGTAGTTGTTGTCGATATTGAAGGTGCAGTTGTAGAAATAGGACAGGTTGGGGCCATACGCGCCCGAATAGTTGTAGGTGTTGAGGAGCACCGCAGCATGGTTGTTGAGGAACACGCTGTTTTGGGCCTGAATGATGCCCCCATTGCAGTCGCAGGCATCTACGGAGTCCGACACCCCGACCATGGCATGTTGTATGGTGCTGTTCAGGATGGCCACCGACCCTTGGATGGCGAGGGTTTGCGCCGCCCCCGAGCCTTTCACAACTATGCCTTGCCAGAAGCAGGAACCGCAATCGTTGGTAAGCACCGAGTTTTTGACCACGAGGCGGGCACCTGGCTCTACGGTGATGGTTCCTGATTTTGGCATTAAAATGGTATTGTCCGATATCGTCAAGGTTGCCCCTGTCTGAATGTCGATGTTTCCATTAAATTCGAGAGTGCCCGACGGAAACGTAGTATTGGTCGATATCACGGTGGTAGGGTTGGCAATAGTGCTGGGCTCATAAAGGTCGGATGCCCAAATGCTCCTGCCATAAGTGGCCACAAACAACTTTCCTTGACAATAATTGATTTTTATGTCGGTTACAAATACATTGGGAAACCACGTCCCTGTAGCCGTGCCATTATTGAAGCAGATCCATTGCACTCCATAATTAGGGGCGGAGGCATTGAAACTACTGAAATCGCAAACAT
>CAIVHI010000254.1 GCA_903905685.1 uncultured Bacteroidota bacterium
AGGTATTAATTTCGTCCAAAATTCAGCTCATGAAAAAGATATTCAGTTTGTTGTTGGTAATGACACTTTCGGTGTCTATGTTGTTTGCACAAACTCCCGACAAGAAAGAAAAAGCACCTGCGGCCGCCAAAACAGATAAGGCGGCTAAAATGAAGAAAGACGGTACGCCCGACATGCGCACCAAGGAAAACAAGGCTGCAGCCAAGGCAGAAGGAAAGCCTGCCGGCAAAATGAAAAAAGACGGCACGCCAGACATGCGCTACAAAGAGAACAAAGAGGCTAAAGCCAAGGAAGCCAAACCCGCCGGCAAAATGAAGAAAGACGGTACGCCTGACATGCGCACGAAAGAAAACAAAGCCGCTGCAAAAGCTGCCGATAAGAAATAAGTCTGACGAAGTTCCCCAAATGAATGGAGCCGGATGATTGATCATCCGGCTCCATTTTTTTTAAATTGTGCATGTCGACTTCGTCAATTCAGCAACAGCAGGTTCACGCTGCGTTGCAGGATGTTGAAGGCGATTTCGGCCATGAGGTTTTCTTTGTCGAGCGTAGGGTTCACTTCGGCAATTTCGAAGCAGCATATTTTGTGGTGCTGCATGAAGGAGGCCACCAAATCTTCGGCCTCACGCTCCTTCAACCCATTGCTGACCGGCGTGCCGGTTCCGCGAGAGATCGAATTGTCCAAGCTGTCTACGTCGAACGATACATAAATATCATCGCAATTGGCCAAGTGGAGGAAAGTTTGACGCACAACGGATTCCACACCCTTTTTGCGCAATTCGGCAACGGTGATGATTTTGATGTTGTGCTTCTTGAGCAAAGCATCTTCCTCTTTCTCATAATCGCGTAGGGCAATGTAAACAATGTCTTCAGGAAGCACCTTCGGACATATTTTGCCGATGTTTTGCAACTTCTTCCAAAGGTCCAATGTATTGGCATCGGGTGTGTGCACTTGGTTTTCAGCATTGTCGTCGCCCATAGATATGCTGAGCGGCATGCCATGCATATTGCCCGACGGCGTGGTATAAGGGGAGTGCAGGTCGGCATGGGCGTCTATCCAAACAACGCCGAGGCGGCGCTTGGGTCGCGCCATTTTAAGGCCCGCAATAGTGGCACCTGCCGTGCTGTGGTCGCCTGCCAACACGATGGGAAACAACCCCGACTTCACGGTTTCGCAAGTGGCGGTCGACACCCGTTCGTACATAGTAAGGATGCCCTGTATGCGCTTGGCATAGGGCGATGCCACAGGTTCGTAGAGTAACCTGTTCTCATTTTCAATGACTTCTGAGGGGAAATTCACAAAGAGGTTGCTCATAAAATCCAATGCCGCAATCTTGATGGCATCAATTCCCAAGCTAGCTCCACGGGTTCCTGCACCAATTTCAGACCTGACTTCGATAATCTTTATATTCCTCATATCTCACAAAAGTAGATAAAATTCACGGGCACGCAAAAAGGGGGGCAAATAAAATTATCGTTATTGAATAAGATAAAACCCCTTACCGTATATTGACCCAAACGTTGCCATACATACGCCGATGCCGGCGAAGCATTATCGGTCGTTGGTGTGCGAAAAGCGGTAATAGTTATGTGAACCGTTGCGCTTGCAAAAGGTAAAGCCCACCTTAAACGAAAAATAGACAGGGCTCAAAGAGTTGGGAAAGTCTGACGTGCGGTTCGGCGTATTTTGATTGGTGGTGGTGGATAGGCTACCGGCAGTAAAACTCACATCTTCAGTAAACGTGAGGTAAATATGGCGACGGTAAACATAGGCGTTCTCCGTAAGGCCGAACCCATATTTGTAAATCATCTTAGTGATGTTCTTGGTCGTACTAATGGTGCTATCGTAATTGGGAATGGTATACAGCGGATAGTTGTTGGAATTATTCCATTTGTGTACCGTCTCCGAGCCCGATACATTATAGCCTACCCCACCATCTACATAAAGTGTAATCATCCGCGGAAAGCGCAGCCCACCAAGCGGCACATTGATTTCGGGTGTAAAGAATGCGTAGTCGCTTCTATTCCTGATGGTTACGCCCGAGTAGGTTTCATTGAAGGCGGCATAGGGCGACAAATTTTGATAATACAGCGAATATTCTTGGTATTGGAGCATGAACCCGATATCGATGGCTTGGCGCACGGGGAAGGTCAACTCCAATTGTGCGTTAGGACCTACGTCATAGTTGTTGACGTTGGCCAATCCGGCGCCAACTGCAAGCCCTAGATGAAAGGATGATGCATAACGGTCGTCGGACGCGGGATAATTGGAGGATTGAGCCGATGCTGAACCGAAACCCATAAAAACCAACATTAAGGCAAAAGCCATTCTAGCCGAGAATCTCATTTAAATAATAATTTGTTCTACAATTTGTAAAAAACCCTGTCGTAATAATAAGATACGCCTATCGTGAACGAGGTACGGTTGGGCTGAAAATAGGGTGCATCCGTACCCACCGTGTTCAAAGCGCGGCCCAAAATACGGTACTGTTGCGACAATTTGATATCCCAAACGGAGCTGAGCGGTATATATTCCGAAACACCAAATCCATACGCATATACAATCCTGTTGTTGTTGGCCACAGTGCTTTCCACATTTTGAATATGGGCACCTGCTCCTCCCGTCACCTGGTAGGTGGTGCCTTCGCTGCCACCGAGATAAAACCCGGGGCCGAAGTCGGCAAACAAGTGGAAATACTGCTTCTCGCCAATGCTCACATCAACCACGGCATCCGTAAACAAATAGGAGCTGTGATGGTCTATTTCTGTCACAGTACCGAAATTGGAATTATAGAACTGACCCGTTAAGTCTCTGTAAATGAACGAGTAGTAAGCCAATTGTGCGCTGCCGCCAACATAAAGGTGAGGAAACACCATTTTAAGGTAAGTGGCTGAGGCGGCGGGAGTGTAATAATTTTGGTATTCCGATATACTCGCAAGTCCGGCCTCAACACTTACCACCCCTTGTGCACGGGTGCAAAGGGCATGGGCAAGGAGCGCCAGTAATATCCAGGTTTTACGGTGCATCGAGTATTCAGATGAATTTTTTATTGTCGAATGCATACTGTCGCAGCATGCGGCTTGCGCGATAGCGGTCGTCGCCATATATTTTGTAAAGAAAGTCCAACTTCTGCAAGCAGCTATCTGCACCCCATTCGTCGCACCAAGCCAACAAGCCCTTGGGATAATTGACCCCCTTGGTCATTGCGGTCTCCAAATCGGCAACAACGGCAACATTCAAATAAAGCGCATCTACCGCTTCATTTATCAGCATAGCCAGTATCCGATCCACAATCTGTTTGCCTTGTTCCTGATTTTTAATGGGCACAGGTTTCAAGCTTCCGGAAGCGTAGTTGTAGAACCCCCTACCCGACTTTACGCCTAACCAACGTGCCTCGAGCAGTCGTTTTTGCGAAAGCGACGGGCGGTATCGGGGGTCGAAAAAGAACGACTGGAAGACGGTTTCGGTAACCACGTAATTCACGTCGTGACCAATGAAATCCATGAGTGCGAACGGCCCCATCCGGAAGCCGCCAATCTCGGTCATGGCCCAATCGATAGTTGCCATATCGGCAATGCCTTCCTCATATATTCGGATGGCTTCGCCATAATATGGGCGAGCCAGCCGATTGACGATAAATCCCGGGGTATCCTTGGCCACAACAGGCGTCTTGCCCCAAGTCGCCATCAATTGTTTCATATCGGGCACCAAAGCGTCATCGGTCTGTATGGCCGGCACCACCTCAACCAACGCCATTAGGGGCGCAGGATTAAAGAAATGCAAGCCCAGCACCCGCCTGGGCAGCTTGCAGGCCGCCGCAATGGAGGTTACCGAGAGTGAAGAGGTGTTGGTTGCCATTATGCATCGGTCGCCCACATGAAGCTCAAGTTCTGCAAACACCTTTTTTTTGACATCCAAATTTTCCACGATGGCCTCAATGACCAACCCGCAAGGAGCGCAGTCGGCGAGGTTTTCACTGAACGTGAACCTCGACAAAACAGCCTCGGCTGACGCTATTTTCTGCTTTTCCTGTAGCTTTTGCAGGGTTTCCCGCAGCTTCCGTTCTGCGGTACTTAGCGATTGGGCGTTATTGTCTACCAAAATAACGTTGTGACCGGCAGTTGCTGCAACTTGGGCGATTCCACTCCCCATTGCCCCCGAGCCTACAACACCAATGACCATGTGTTGATTCATTGGCTAAAAATAGCAAATCCAAACTAAACGCCAATATTTTGCTTCGTGCGACGCAGCCGGCCACCGCTTGCACACCTACATTGGGGCCGTGGCTAACCGGTTTCCCTTCCCCAAGGCCGATTTGTTTTTGTAGTTTTGTCGATATTCATGTGCACTTTAAATCTACTTCATTGATAGACACCGTAATATTCGATATGGATGGGCTGCTGCTCGACACGGAGCCGTTGTGGGGGGAAAGCATGCTGCGCGTGGCCGAAAAGCATGGCATACCTATTACCTACCGACAATTCAAGGAAACCACCGGATTGCGGATTCATGAAGTGACCGACTATTGGGCGACCAAGTATCCCTGGAATGGGGCTTCGTCGGATGCCGTGGCCGATGAAATCTTGGACGACATCATCGATAATTCCATACGTAACGCCACCGTAATGCCGGGCGTGATACAGTCGCTGGACCTGCTGACGGACAATGGATACCGAATTGGGCTTGCGTCTTCATCGCCCATGCGCATGATAGCCGCGCTAATAGACCATTTTAAATTGAGGCCGTATTTCCATAACCTATCAAGTGCAGATGCC
>CAIVHI010000255.1 GCA_903905685.1 uncultured Bacteroidota bacterium
AAGACACCCCGACCAAATCGCCCGCCATGCCCCCCCACCGGTCAAGAATCCGGTAGTTCGGCTAAAATTTTGTAGAACTTCAACTTTCAGGGCCCGCAAAATCAACTTCGGAGGCCTCCCGCATACATAATACAATACCTAGGCCTTGGGCTTAAACGCGTCATCCATCGGCCAGCTCGCCCCCTCCATTACAACCGCCACTCCAGGTAGCTCGGCGTGGCGGCCACCAAATTGCTTGCAGGAGGTGCCTGCCTCGTCCCACTTCTTGATTGCTTCAACCTTCGTGGCCATCAACAACCGGGGTTCACCAATGCCATAGTGAAATCGTAAACCATGGTGTATCTGGAAGGGTCTGCAATATTACGGCCTTCATTTAACGCGCGGTTTGTGCAAAGGTCTTAATTTTGGCTATAGTTCGGTTTCGCATTTGCTATATTGACCGAGATTAGAGGCGATACGTGAACAGGCAGGTTGGAATAAACATGGAGCGATACGAAATACTGGAGGCCCTGAATACCATTTTCAACAAAATAGTTGAAAGCGGTAACGTGCGGCTAGTTGAAACGAGTTTTGCCGACGATATTGGAGAATGGGAGTCCCTGAACCACATTCGATTTATAGTGGCAATTGAAAAACACTTTGCTTTACGTATCAATACAGGTGACATAGTAGGCCTTAAGTCGATAAGCAGCATTCTCAACGTCATAGAAGCTGCTATGGGGCCAACTGCAAAAAAATGACATACCGGAAAGGTAAAATATCCTGTCTTTGGTTCAAGCATCGGTTTACTGTCTTCAACTAATAATCCGGCACCCTTGCTCAAAGCAATCCATCCTTAATAGGCAATCATATTACACCACATTTTCTCCAGACCTCAATACATTTGCTCATGGATTCATTTAAAGTTTCAGGAAGGATCATCGACATTTTACAAAGACGCATTTATCCGGCATTGGTCCACGTAAAAAATGGTGTAATCGAGGCTGTGGTCGAGCAAGATTCCTGCGACGACGTACTTTTGCTTCCAGGATTTGTTGACGCACACATCCACATAGAGAGCTCTATGTTGGTGCCTTCGGCATTTGCACAAATTGCCGTCACACACGGCACCGTCGCAACAGTGTCCGACCCTCATGAAATTGCCAATGTATGCGGGTTGGAAGGGGTTCGATACATGATAGAAAACGGCAAAACAACGCCATTTAAATTCCACTTCGGCGCCCCCTCCTGCGTGCCGGCTACAGGGTTCGAAACTGCCGGAGCCAAACTATCCGCCGCTGACACCGAAATATTGCTCAGCAGTCCTGACATCTACTATTTGTCGGAGATGATGAACTTCCCGGGCGTGCTTCATGGCGACCCTGAGGTAATGGCCAAAATAGCTGCCGCGCACAAACTGGGCAAACCTGTTGATGGCCATGCTCCGGGCCTGACAGGAGAAGCAGCAAGAAAATATGCCGAAGTCGGCATTAATACCGACCACGAGTGTTTTACGCTCCCAGAAGCGCTTCATAAGCTGAACTGTGGAATGGACATTTTGATAAGGGAAGGAAGCGCTGCAAAAAACTTTGCCGCCCTTCATGAGCTGATTGGCACACATCCCGAGCGAGTCATGTTTTGCAGCGACGACAAACATCCCGACGAACTGGTTAACGGCCATATCAATGAAGTCGTAAAACGTGCGCTGGCATTGGGATACGACCTATTTGACGTATTGCGTGCGGCGTGTATAAATCCCGTGCTGCACTACGGGCTCCATGTAGGGCTCCTTAGGCCCGGCGACCCGGCAGATTTCATCGTTATCAACAACATCAGCGAGCTGAATGTCTTGAGCACCTATATAGATGGACGTTTGGTTGCCCAACGTGGGACTTCCCAACTGTATTTTGAACAAGCCCCCCCTATCAACAACTTCAAGGCAACATCAATGGCTCCCTCAGACTTTGCGTTACCTTCCCGTTTGCCCACCCCCTATATACGAGCGATTTTGGCGAATGAAGGTCAGCTTGTGACAGATGAAATTGTTGTGCCGGGAAAGATGGAGAATGGACATTTGGTAGCCGATGTCGACACCGACATTTTGAAAATCGCAGTATTAAACCGATACACTCCTAATGCGAAGCCGGCCGTGGGTTTCATAAAGAATTTCGGGTTGAAGCGTGGTGCGCTTGCTTCTACCGTTGCCCACGATTCCCACAACATTATTTGCATAGGCACCAACGACGCATCAATGTCGCTTGCCATAAATGCAGTAATTGCACACCAGGGCGGCATAGCAGCGTGCGATAACGACGGAAGCATTGCGTGTATGCCATTGCCCATAGGCGGCCTGATGACCAATACAGGTGCCCACACGGCTGCTGCTCAATACCAATTGGTAGATGCAAAAGCCAAGAGCTTGGGTACGCCACTTCATGCGCCGTTTATGACTTTGTCGTTTATGGCACTACTGGTCATTCCGAGCTTGAAAATGAGCGACCTTGGGCTATTTGACGGTACTACTTTCCAATTTACAGCTGGGGAGCTGGCTAGCCCTTACCCGCAATTTTGACAAGTGCCTCAAAATCTTGAATTTGGATTTTAGACCCCGATGTGGTTACAATACGCTCGGACTTGAAATCCGACAATCCCCGAACGACGGTTTCCTTGGTAGTGCCGCACAATTGCGCCAAGTCGGCACGAGTCATATTGACCACGTTTGCGTCCTTCGAGGTCTTGCGGATTTTTTCAATCAAGTTAACCAAATTGGAAGCAAGCCGTTCTTTGACGGTCTTGCGGTTTTGGGCGGCGAGCGTGTTCAACAACACACCGAATTCATGACTCAAAATGCGGAGTAGTTTCGAGGCGAGAATCGAAGACTGCTCAACAGCCGCCAGAAAGTCTTCGCGCGGAATGAACGCGATATGGGAATCTTCAAGAGCGATTGCGGAATCGAGGTACCTACCCGCACTCAATACCGATTGAAACCCCATTATATCGCCTGAAGTACATATATATACGATGTGCTCGTTTTCATCCGCATCCAACTTTATTTTTTTCGCCATTCCAGATTCCAACATAAAAATGCCTGTCGGAAAACTGTTCTCTCGAAAAACAACCTGCCCTTTGTTATAAAGGTGTGAAGTCTTGTTCTTCAACAGCAATTCCATATCCTTCGCCGGCAAATCTTTCATGATTAGCGCTGAATTCCAATCAAATTTGTCGGCTGCGAAAACGTCTTGTTGGGCCATCAATCCTAAAGATAGAAAAATTTTATTGACACACATCAATTTTTATATTGACAACCCGCACATGACCTCATGACATTGTGCTTTAATTTTGCCTCATTAAATAATGCCGTTAAACCTGAAGACATTTTAGGGATGATTAGACCAAAACTATTAGACACCTTAAAAGGCTATAACCGCCAACAATTCGTTGCCGACATGATTTCGGGCGTGATTGTCGGGATTGTGGCTTTACCCTTAGCTATCGCTTTTGGCATAGCATCGGGCGTCTCACCCGAGAAAGGCCTTTTCACCGCCATTATTGCGGGGTTTATCATATCGGCCTTGGGCGGCAGTAAGGTGCAGATAGGGGGCCCCACGGGCGCCTTCATCGTCATTGTATATGGAATTGTACAGCAATACGGAATCAACGGTCTGGTAGTGGCCACGTTTATGGCAGGCATATTGTTGATAGCCATGGGGTTGCTGAAATTTGGCTCCCTCATAAAGTTCATTCCCCACCCGCTTATAGTAGGTTTTACCACCGGTATAGCGGTCATCATCTTTTCGTCTCAAATTAAAGATTCTCTCGGGCTTAGCATGGGATCCGTCCCAGCCGATTTTCTGCACAAGTGTATTGCATTTTCAGCCCACATACATACAATAAACCCCTATGCTGTTGTCCTTATGGCTGCCACAGTCGCCATCACCCAGAGTTGGTCTCGGATATCAAAAAAGATCCCGGGTTCGCTGGTAGCCATTATACTCACAACAGCCTTGGTTTATTTATTTCCGAATTTTGGAGGGCTTGCCGTTGAAACTATAGGCAGCAAATTCGGAGCCATACAAGCAACGTTCCCAACGCCGTCATGGCCATGTATCGACCTCACAACCATCCAATTGTTGATTCGCCCCGCCTTCACGATTGCATTGCTCGGCGGCATAGAGTCGTTGTTGTCGGCCGTAGTGGCCGATGGCATGACTGGAGGCAGACACCGCTCTAATACGGAACTCGTAGCACAGGGAGTCGCAAACATCGTCTCCGCTGCCTTTGGCGGCATTCCCGCGACTGGAGCCATTGCACGCACTGCAACCAATATCAAGAATGGCGGACGGACTCCCATAGCAGGTATGGTACACGCCATTACGCTCTTGATCATAGTTTTGTTTGTAGGAAAACTTGCTGCCTTCATCCCTATGGCCACATTGTCGGGCATATTGATAGTCGTATCCTACAACATGAGTGAATGGCGCAATTTTGTCGGCATTGCTAAGAGTAGAAGCGGCGATTCTTTGGTACTGTTGATTACGTTTGTGCTCACGGTGTTGGTCGACCTCACCGTTGCCATTGAAATCGGGATGATAGCGGCTATGCTGCTCTTTATGACCAAAATGACCCGTTACAGCAATGTGACTGAAGTTTCTGGCCGCGCGGACGACTCTGAGGCCGACCATGATACAGATGCACTTTCCAACTATACCTACTCAAAAGCCATCACCGTTTTTGAAATCAACGGCCCCCTGTTTTTCGGTGCCGCTTACAAGTTCAAGGAAGCCGTAATCCATATTGAACAGAAGCCCAAGGTTTTAGTGATACGAATGCGAAACGTACCCATCATAGACGGAACCGGATTGAGAACCTTGGCCGAAGTGGAAACAGAGTGTAGCAGCCAACACATAAAATTGATATTGACCGAGGTCAATACACAGTCGGTATATGAAGAGCTTTCCAAATACCGTTTGGTATTCCGTATCGGCAAGGCAAATATCGTCTCAACCATCGCCGAAGGGCTTGACCGAGCGGCAGCAATCCTTGACGAAAAATAAAAGTGGGCAGGTTATGAAGCCTGCCCACCCGGTATTACAACGTCAACAACATTTATTCCTTCACCACACGTTGCACTACCCTATTTGCACCCGAAACAAATTCAACCATGTACAAACCCGAAGGCAAATTGTCCAGACCCAACGAAACCGACCCCTCCTTCGAAATACCAAGTTCACTGGTAAGTACGCATACCCCTTCTATGGTAAGTACCCGAATGGACGTTGGAGCATCTATCGGCGCACGATAGGTCAGCAATACACTTCCCGATGTGGGATTGGGTATCATGACTACTTTCAAATTGCCTGCTGAGCGTGAAGTAGTGAGACCTTTCCCTACTTCCAGCCCAATTTCGAACCGGCTATCGCCTTGCGACAATGGGTCTTTAGTCACTTCGAAGTGATATTCGGCACCCTGACCCAGCGCAACGTACTTTTCAAGATACTTGTCGTGAAGATAGAGGCTGACATCGCTTGGAACTACAAATTCATCGGCTCTCACAACAAAATGCTGCATCACATTTGTTGTCAGACCTAACGGGATTATTTTGTTCTCATTGGATGGCCTGGCATCAATGCTCAAAGGACGATGATCGGACGACCAACTATAGAAATTGAGGTCGGGATTCACCGGCTTCCCCGCATCATTAGTACCCTCTTCTTCGTCGCGGCAATTGCTATTGAAATTAAAACGTAGCCCGTCCCAGAAGTGGTAGTTTTCATCATATACATTCAATTGAACAACATCCGTTCCGTGTTTCAATACAACGATTGATGGTGTATTGGCTTTGTTGGACTCTGCAAAGTCGAGCCGTGCGTTATCATATGCCGCACGCACCTGGAACGACGTATTGGCAGGAATTACGTAGGGATTCAACACGGTCTCATCCACGGGCACAAAGCCTCCCGCCGTTGCGGCAAAAGGATTCCACACCCAAAACGTGGCCTGCGAAATCCGTCCGGCCACATACGCGTTATGAATTACGGTACCGAGGTCGACAGGAGAAGGATACGGATTGGCAAGCTGATTATAATCTTGCAGTGCCGCGCCTGTTGTCGACACCAATGAACCCCTGTTCAACTTAATACTGATATCGCCGGTATTTACCTTGCCCCACATTTTTACCGTTACCGCACTTGGAGTATAGGTTGCGCCATCAAGCCCCTGGCCTTTCGTGCCGCGCACAAATACACGGAACCCTTGAAAACGGTGTACAAGATTACTATCGGCACTGACCAATGTGGTGCCGGAAACCGAGTCCTTAGCCCAGGTGAATGGAACCCAACCTGGATCTCCCGCCCCGCCCGTCACGCCGGAATTCCCGATTTTGGTATGGTACCAAAATGCTGACGCCGCGTTGGTCGCAGTTGGAGTAAAACCGTGGGTGGCTCCCAACATACCGGTAATGTCTATCGACTGCTGCATTTGGCGAAGCGACATGGAATCCGAGAACGGGAAACCCCAGAACCTGTAGGCCCTACGGCCGCCTTGCAAATACTGGCTCACCAAGACATTGCCCGAAATCGATGCACCTGAATGTATCGTCCCAAGCCGACCATTGTCCGGATTCTCCGTAGGATTGTCCGACATAGACAAGACCAACGAGTTGTTGGTTGTGAAATTTCCCGACTGCAAGCTCATCAGGCCTGTAACAACCATCGTATCGGAGGACGTACCAATACCCACACCCGAAGTATTGTCTATGAGTACGTTAGATACTTTGCCAACGCCACTTATGGATTGCGGGGAGCTGCCATTCAAAGCCAAAACGCCATCCCCGGCAACAACACCGTTGTTGGCAAATGCATTCTTTACATTCAATGTCGAGCCAGAAGAAAGGGTAACATTTGCGGCGATGTCAATTGACATCTTGGCTACATTGCCGGTTGATCCGATAGCAAGGACTGCATTGTTGGGGGTGCCTGAGGGAATGAAGATAGTATCTGTAACCACCGGCACCGTTCCACAGGCCCAGTTGCCGGCATTGTTCCAATCTGAATTTAGCATACCCGTCCAAGTTTGGCTGGTCGGGAACACAGTACCTGACACCATGGTATCCGGCAGACATCCCGGATTGGAATACGACACCGATACCGTATAAGCCCCTGCGGAAGTAGGAACGACCGAATAAGCCGCGATTGTTCCCGTCCCGATAGGGAAAGCTATACCGGGACCCGACCAAGTAAATGACGGGGTGCCCGAGCCTCCATCTACGGTTACCGCTAAGCTTTCGGTGGTGCCTATGCAAATACCCCCGGTTCTAGATAATACCAATGTACCGGTAGGCTGCGGATTGACCGTAAGCGGTGCCGTCACAGCAGGATTTACCGTGCATCCGGACTCACTGTATGTGGCGGCCAGCGAATACACACCTGAATACCCTGTTGTGGATTCTACAAAACTCACCGAACCCAACCCGGCCGAGGTCGCAACCAGGCCTGCGGGCCCCGACCACTCGTAAACGGTCGTTCCTGTAGACGGAGATCTTACAATTCCGGCCTGCGACAACGTGACCGATGCACCTACACACGTAGTGTAAAGGTCAGCAGATATTGTCCCAACGGCGGGAACTGGATCCAACGTTACAACACCTGTAGAGGCCGACGTTGTGCCACAACCATAGCCAGAATAGGAGACCGACACACTATACGAACCGCTAGATACAACAGAAGTGGTTGGCGTAAATGCAGGGGGTGTTGCGGCAGTACCTGTGGTTGTAGCTATTCCGGGGCCCGACCATGTGTAGGTAGCGATCCCGAGACCGCC
>CAIVHI010000256.1 GCA_903905685.1 uncultured Bacteroidota bacterium
CCAGGCTCATGACTTCTTCCTTAACGGCAGGGCGGGTGTCGAACACCTCCACTACGGCTCCAAGCCTACGCGCCGTTGCAATGGCTTGAAGACCGGCAACGCCTGCCCCGAGTATCAATACTTTGGCGGGCGGAATACTGCCTGCCGCAGTCATAAACATTGGAAAATAGCGGCAGTAGCTGGTGGCTGCCAGCAACACAGCCTTGTAACCGGCAATATTGGCTTGCGAACTCAATACATCCATAGACTGGGCACGGGTGGTACGCGGAATATTGTCCATGCTGAACACTGTGTATCCCTCGGTCGCCCACTGCTTCATGGCGGGTGCATTGAAAAGCGGCTGGAAAATGCCGATGAGCACTGCGCCTTTCTTGGCATCGCCGATGTTGGCGGGAGTAAGCGACAACAGGACATCGGCACCCGAACGGATTTCGGTACCGTCCTTGATGACTGCACCAACGTCCGTGTAGGTTTTATCGTTGAAGAATGCGGTCGCACCGGCATCCTTTTCGACCCAAACAGTCAAGTTCATTTTGACAAGAGCAGACACCACCTCGGGCACCAAGGATACCCTGGTTTCGGGTGCACGCTCTTTTAATACGCCTATTACCATAATCTATTGGTTCTTGTTGGATAAAATCGAGGACAAAATAGAAACTTCCGGCGAACTTATCAAAAAGAAAAAACAATTCGATGACAGAACCATATGGATGTAGGTTGTTCTTCATCGTCAAACCCGCCTAAAAAACCGGAGGCTGCCTACGTGCGCAGGCAGCCTCCGGAAATTGAGGGAATTAAAAAACGTTATTCGAATTCAGAATCGGCGATGCCCTTATTGGCTTCCACAGTTTCCACTTTTGCATTTACGGTGTTGCCACCGTCGTTTTCGCTCACGTCGTAGGGCACTTTGTAGCCTCCGGTTCCCGGCACTTCGCGATAATCCTTGTAGTCTGAAATCTGGGTAACCGAGCCCTGCTCGTTCTTCATGGTTTGAATACGGCGCACCAACATGCCCGAAGCCGCATCATAGTATTCGGTAGATTTTTTGCCGGCTTTGTTCACTGCTTCCACCACATAAGCATCGGCACCGTTCACTACTTCCATGCCTTTCAATGTGCGTACAATGCCGTATTTCTCCGGGTGAAGATCAGACGCGAAGTCAGCACTCTCCATCACTTGCTGCAAGTCATCTCCCGTAATGTCGGCTTTGTGGCCCATTTGGTCCTGGTAGCCCTTGGTACCGTTGTAAACTTGTTTTTGAACAATCATCTTGCTGCCGTTCATGTTGGCCTCAATGTATTGTTTCCACTTGTTGGGCGCCTTCTTCATCTCAACTATGGAGATGTTCATACCCTGCACACTACCGGCCGACACGATTTTCAAGTCCTTGATGCTGTTGTAGGCATTCTCTCCACCCATTGCCGCAATGTATTTTTTGTACACGGCATCGGCAGTCAATCCGGCGGGTACGGCCTTGGTTTCAGTGGGGGTATATTGCTTTCCGGTATAGTCGTAGTAATCTATTTTGCCGTCGGCCGAGAATTTGGCCAGTTTGGAGGCCACTTCATCTTTTGAGCCCGCAACAACGACGTTGGCATGGTCGGCATGGATGTATTTTTTGGCCATTGCAACAACATCGTCGGCAGTCACCATGCTCAGGGTTTTCAGGTAATTCTGGTAAAAATCCTTCGGCATGTGATACTTCTCGATATTGATGGCGAACTGCGCCACCTTCGCCGGGTCTTCGAGCCCAATGCTGAAACTGCCCGAAAGGTAGTTGATGGAGTTTTGAAGGGCGGTATCCTGTACTTTTTCGGTCTGCATGAGGTTCATTTCATCCAAAATAGCACCAACTGAACTATCAGACACCACATTGCGGCACTTCACCGTTGCGCTGAACGAGCCGCACAATTCGTCGTCCTTGATAGACGAATACGCGCCATAAGTCCAGGCA
>CAIVHI010000257.1 GCA_903905685.1 uncultured Bacteroidota bacterium
GTCTATTTGACAAGTTTTTGTTTTCATGTCGATTTTATACTTTTACCGAAAGCGAAAAAGACGGGGGTATCAAAGTGAGGTTTGCTGTAATCATTGTAACCTATTCGGCGGTTGAACTTACCAAAAGGATCATCGACAAGCTCGACAACGGGCGGTTCGACTTCTATATCCATTTGGACAAAAAAGTAGACCTGTCAACCCATGCCGTCCTAAAAGGTCGGCAAAATGTCTTTTTCGCTCAAGAGCGCATAGACGTAAAATGGGCGGGGTTTTCCACTACGGAGGCTGCATTGTCTTGCCTGCGCGAAATCAAGAAATCGGGAAAGCAATACGGCTTCGTCCACCTCATCACCGGCCAAGACTATCCTATTAAGTCGGCCGACTACATTTCCCGATTTCTCGAAAACAATGCCGGTAAGGAATTTATCTACTATAAATATTTCACGCCCGACTGGGAAGAAGCCTGGGCGCGGGTGGAGAACTACCACTTTACCGATTTCAGGTTTCGTGGGCGGCATTCCTTGGCCACTTTGTTGAATACGGTGATGCCCAAACGGAAATTCCCTCGAGACATGAAATTGTGTGGAAAAGAAACTTTTTGGTCGCTGAGCCAAGAATGCGCCTTATATGTCCTGGACGTATTGGACACCGACCACAAATTGCGCCGCTTCCTGCGGTTTTGCTGGGGTTCCGATGAATTCATATTCCAGACCATCATCATGAACTCCCCTTTCAAAGAGAAGGTGGTGAACAACAATTTCCGCCACATCGTATGGCCAAAGGGCAGTGCGCGCCCCTTGACCTTCAAATCCGAAAATTTACCTGAATTATTGGCTTCCAATGCTTTATTTGCACGTAAATTTGATTGGGGGGTGGACAACCACGTTTTTGACCTCCTTGATGAAGCCAATTCGAAACAATTATAACCGGTAAAAATGGCCTACCTCGTCAATTTTAATACCCTACGCGACAAAAGGGGCGAATTGACACCTATAGATGGTGTCCTCCCTTTCGAAATCAAGCGGCTGTACTACATTGGCAATATCACCGAAGGGCACGACCGTGGCGGGCATTCCCACGTCATCACTGTGGAGGCCATTGTGTGCATGGCGGGCAGCTTTACGGTATACATCAACAATGGCCGCGAAATCAAGGAATTCTTCCTTGACACCCGCTCCAAGTGCCTCATCATAGAACCCTATGACTGGCACAAAATCCACAGCTTCAGTCCCGATGCACTGTTAATGGGCATTTCGTCTACGTCCTACGACCACTCCGATTACATTCACGAAGAACCACCCATACCGCAACCATGATACCTTACGAAAATCTGAAACGCCTCAACCTACCTTTTGAGGCTGACCTGAAAACGGCGTTTGACGAGGTATTGGCATCGGGGCACTACATTCTGGGGGGCAAACTTGAACAGTTCGAATCGGAATTTGCGGCATACTTGGATATGCCACACTGCATTGGCGTATCCAATGGCTTGGATGCCCTGATATTGGGGCTGCGGGCACTGAACCTGCCACCCGGCAGCGGTGTTATTGCGCCTGCAAATACCTACGTGGCCTCCATATTGGCCATAGTTGAAGCCGGCCTTACCCCAATTCTGGTGGAGCCCGATTTGGGCAGCTACAACTTGGATCCGCAAACGTTGGAAGATGCCATTGGCCCCAACGTACGCGCCATCATGGTGGTGCATCTCTATGGCAAGGTGTGCGATATGGAGCCCATATGTGAAATCGCCAAACGCCATGGCCTTTATCTGATTGAGGACTGCGCACAAGCACACGGTGCGCGTTACAAAGGCCAATTGGCCGGAACATTTGGCGACATAGCCGCGTTCAGCTTTTACCCCACCAAAAACTTGGGCGCCTTGGGCGATGCCGGCTGCGTGGTGTGCCGAGATACCGACCTGCGCGATTCGCTGAGGCGGATGCGCAACTATGGCTCCGACCGGAAATATTACAACGACGTGCTCGGCTGGAACAACCGGCTGGACGAGATGCAGGCCGCCTTCCTCAGTGTGAAACTCAAGGGTTTGGATGCCATGAACAGCCACCGCAACAAACTCGCCGCACTTTACCGTGCCGGCCTGTCGTCGAAATTCGTATTGCCAATGGCCGATGCCGACCATTACGACGTGTTCCACATCTTCAACATCAGGCACGCCCAGCGAGACCGGCTGCAAAAATATTTGGCCGACCATGGCGTGGGCACCGTCATCCACTATCCCGTTCCGCCCCACCGGCAAAAGGCGCTGGCGCATTTGTTTGAGGGATTGGAATTCCCGATTACCGATGAAATCCACCAGACAACCCTCAGTATTCCGTGTTCCTTTTGCCACACAGAGCAGGAAATCTCCGAAGTCATCGAAATATTGAACAGGTTTTAACCGCACACTATGCAACCCAAGGATATCGTGTTTGTTGGTGCCGGGGTGGCCACCGCCCTCACCGTAATAGAGCTTATCGAACAATTGCGCCGCGAATCGGTAGCGCAGGGGGCAAACATCCCTACGCTCGTAGTGGTGGAAAAAAACGCCGAGCTTTGGAAGGGCATTCCCTACGGCCACCGCTCATCGCCCAATGCGTTGGTCATCACCCCCATAGCCGATTTCATTTATGAGCGCGACAGGCAAGAGTTTTATGCCTATCTGCAAAACGAACAAGACACCTGGGTGCCCGATCACCGAGCTCGCGGTGGGGCCATTGCCGATAAATGGCTGACCGACAACCTGCCCAAAATAGACCAAGGCGAGTGGGACAAAGTATACACGCCGCGATACCTGTTTGGCAACTATATAGCGGCCAAGACCGAAACCATGCTGAAAAGCGCCGTTGCAGACGGACTCTTGAAGTTCGAAACGTACCAAGCCGCGGCTACCGACATCACCCCGCTACCCGACGGCACCAACCTGCTCACACTGGAGCTGCCCAATAAGGCCGAGACCGACCTGCTATGCCGCAAATTGGTGCTCTCGGTAGGCTCGGCCCCGGTGAAGACCTTGGCTCATGGCGATGTAGGCGGCCTATATATCCACGACATCTACGAGCCATCGGCAACCGGGCACATGAAGGCTTTGGAGCACCTGTTCTGCAACTCGGGAGACCCGGCCCATAACCGGCTGCTCATTGTGGGCTCCAACGCCAGCAGTATAGAATTGCTCTACCACATTGCCGGCAACCCGCTGTTGCGGCAGGCCTTGGCTAAGACCGTCATCATTTCACCTTCGGGTGCACTGCCCCTGCACACGTCCACCCAAAAGCTCACCGAATACCCTATGCCGGCATTGCAGGCGCTGCGGGAACGGGGAGGCTATGAGATTGTGGAACTCAGCAAGGCCGCACTGGCCGATATGCAGCCCGCCCTCGCCAATGGTGCCAATATGGATTTTGTAGGAGCCATCGTATCTACCACGCTGCAACTTATGGACGTGCTGGACGACCAACAAAAACGGGAGTTCTACGCCATTCACGCTATCAAGATGCGCGACATGTTTCGTCGTGCCGGGCCGGAATACAAGGGTGCGGCATTGATGCTGACAGAGGCAGGTAGGCTGGAAATCATAAAGGGGCGCTTTGTGGCGGTTGCCAAGGGTGACAACGGCCTGACCTTGACCTTGACCTATACCGATGCCGACGGCCTTGAAAAAACCTACCCCGAGCCGTTCCAAGTATTGGTGAACTGCACGGGCTCCCAAAACCTCGACGTGTCGGAGTCGCCACTCATCAACCATATCGTAAATAAAGGGCTTTGTGCCATGAACTTATCGGGGAAGGGCATTGATGCGGGTGAGGATTTCTTGGCGGCACCGGGCATCTACATCATGGGGCCTTTGTTGGGCGGCAATATGAACAAGCTCATCCACTTCTGGCAGTTGGAAAACGTGAGCCGGTTGTCTTACTTGGCACCGTATTTGGCCAAGGAATTGTTGAAGGCGGAATAATAGGAGACCTTTGGAAAGGCGGCCGCCAGCAGACACCTTCCACATTTGCCATAAAAGCGGGATTACTCTATATTTGCGAGGAATCTTGGTGTGACACAAACGGACGAGTGGTTCTTCATGATGGTCTACATCTTTCAAATCAATACTTTCAATAGTAAAAGAACATGCAAAAAACGGCTATAGTTTGCGGCGCAGGTGGTTTTATCGGCGGTCACTTGGTGAATCGGCTCAAGAGTGAAGGCTATTGGGTGCGCGGTGTAGACTTGAAGTATAATGAATATGGCAACAACCACGCCGATGACTTTGTGCAGGGCGATTTGCGCGACCCCAGGGTTTGCGAATCCCTCTTCGACCGCCACATAGACGAGGTGTACCAGCTTGCCGCGGACATGGGCGGTGCAGGATACATCTTCACCGGTGAGCATGATGCCGACGTGATGCACAATTCTGCCACCATCAACCTGAATATGGTGCACTTGGCCACCCGCTTTGGGGTGAAGAAGATATTCTATTCTTCATCGGCCTGCATGTATCCCGAATACAACCAAATGGACCCCGACAACCCGAAGTGTGCCGAAGACTCGGCCTACCCTGCGGCTCCCGATAGCGAATATGGCTGGGAGAAGCTGTTTTCGGAGCGCCTGTATTTGGCTTACCAACGCAACTACAACATACAGGTGCGCATTGCGCGCTTCCACAACATCTTCGGCCCGGCAGGTACCTGGACGGGTGGCAAGGAAAAGGCTCCTGCCGCGGTGTGCCGCAAAGTGGCCGCAGCACCCGCCGGTGGCTCCATCGAGATTTGGGGCGACGGCAAGCAGACCCGCTCCTTCCTGTACATAGACGAATGCCTGGACGGCATCCGCAAACTCGTAGACTCCGACTTCTGTGGGCCGGTCAACATCGGTTCCGACGAGATGGTGACCATCAACCAACTGGCCGAAATTGCCATGAAGGTGGGCAAAAAGCAATTGGGCATCAACCACATTCCCGGTCCGCAGGGCGTACGTGGCCGCAACTCCGACAATGAGCTCATCAAGAGCAAGTTGGGCTGGGCGCCATCTTGGCCGCTCGAAAAAGGCATTGCACTTACCTATGCGTGGATAGCCGAGCAAATCAAACTCCAAGAAAGGGAAGCCGAGGTGGCACAATAAGGAAACGATTGGAATTGACCTATTGAAGTGACTTTGCCGGCCCGATTGGCTATGGCATTGTTTGCAATGTATGATGTTCGTGGTCGGCACGTGTCCCCAAGCGGAACCTCATCATTCCTCAACTTGGAAAAAAAATGCCAACTTGACGAACCGGGTGGCGCAATGTTGTTTCACAAACTTCAAAGGCTCCAACCCGTTCACCTACGCGAAATAGATGCTCGGTACCAAGCCTGAAACATCCGTTTCGACTTTTTCCGATTGGAATCGTCTCGAAACCACCGTACGTACGCCCAAGCATATCTTGAATGGCGACACCCAAGATGGGTTGCGGGGCTGTAACAACGGTGAGGTTTGTTGCAGTGTTGGGGGTGATGCCGAGGCTAGAAATTGGGAGTTCATTCACGGCTGCTCCCCAGCTGAAATTGATGACCCAAAAGTTAGCAAACCCATGATTCTGCAAAAAGTCTCCGTCAAGGGAATTCGTGTAACGGGCAATTGTGGCTGATGCGGAGCCCACTCCGGGCAACACCTAAAAACTCGTCATCTTGACTCCCCCCGAAGGTGTCCGCAATGCCGTCCGTGCCTTGACATAAAGTGCCAAGAACGTCAACAAGACGACGGAAACTAGGGTTTTCAGCAAGCCCTGATTTTTCCCGAAAGCAGGAAGAGTCGGCCTACCGACGGAAACACTCACCATTGCCTTCTAAAACCGCAACTACTCATTTTATGAGGGTATCGAACGTGTTTTAATTTCCAAAAATGAATTGTTTCATGAAACGAACCACGTCGGCCCACGGGTTTCCGGCATCGCCTACCGCCTTTTTCGCCGTTGTCAGCGTTCCCGTTCGCAATATTCAACCCACGGTTAATAGGGTGACATCCCGTGGCCTCAAAAAGGCATGAAATCGCGAAAAATATGCTGCCCCCATACCGCCGGGCCAAAATTTTCATTTATTTTTGAAAATAAAACATCTTTAGATATGGCAAAACTACGGAACCTCGTTTCATCCTTCGTCCGGACTTTTGCCCTGCTGGCGGCGTTGCAGGCATCTGCCCAAACCGCTGCCCCTGTGCGGCAGTATGCATCGCCGGTGCGCTATATTCCTTGTGCGGGCTCCATAGCGCCCTCGGTGCCCGATATGCAGTGGAAGCCGCGGCTGTCGCTGAAGCCCACTATCCCCGACTATGAAGGCATTGCCCCCGACAATGCCAAGCTTGACAGTATCTCCAAAGCCTTGTTCAACCTCAAGGTGCAATACCGTAAAGACCATCCCTCAGCCCACAAAGCCACCTCCATCGTTCCCGACCTGGTGCGCAGCTTCCGCGCCAACCTCAACGATGGCGAGACCCCGCTCGACAACACCGTTGCCATATCCAACAACGGCATCATCGTCAACATCATCAATTGCACCATCAACTATTACGATACTCTTGGCAACTGCACCTTCTTCTCCGACCTCAACACGTTTATCGGCTTCGATTCCATAGGTGCCAGTTGCGACCCGGAGATTTACTACGACCCGGCTGCAGACCGGTTCATCTTCGTGGTGATACAGTTCGACCAACTGGCCAACAACAGGATTGCCGTGTGCTTCTCTAAATCGGGCAATCCGCTGGCCGACGGCTGGTGGAAGTACCAATTTACGGGCGACCCTCACCAGTCCGGCCTGTTGTTCGATTACCCCAAGCTTGGCTGCAACGATAGCGAGTTTTACATATCGGGCAATATGTATGACCTGAACCTGAACCAGTTTTCGCGCACCATCCTTTATCAATGCAACAAATTGGCAGGCTATGAGGGGCTGCCCATGGGGCAGGTGTTTTACGATTCCATTCCCGGCAGTCCATTCACCCTCATGCCTATGTCGGCCGGTGGCGATGTTGGGGTTCCCACCGGCATGCATTTGGTGTCTACTATAGCACTTGGAGGAGACTCCATACACTACTACCACATTTCGGGCAACTGGTGTTGCATTCCCTACATCACCCTGCAACCTGTGCATACCATGCCCTATCTGGCACCATCTCCCGGCCAGCAATTGGGCACTACATCCACCCTCGACATCCGCGACTGCCGCACGTACAGTGGTTTTGTGCTCGATACCGTCATCCACTTCGTTTTTCACAGCACCAACCCCATCACACTCGATGACCAAATCAACTACAACCGCCTCAACCTCTCTACCATGACCAATATTTCGCGATTGTTCGGCATTGAGGGGGCCGACTGCGCTTACCCCGCCGTGGCATCAATGGCCACCGCGCAGGGCGATAGGTCCGTAACTATAGGATATGGGATGACGGGCCCGTCGATTCTACCCGAAATAATGGTCGTGAATTGTAGTAGCGACATGTATTGGTCTGACCCCGTGGTGGTTAAAAACAGTGTGAACTACAATGCCGGCTTCCGCTATGGCGATTATACCGGCATTTCGAGAAAACATACCGGCCTGACCCCCGAAATCTGGATGAGCGGCATGTTCTCCGACTCGGTCAACCAATGGGATTCTTGGATATCGGAGGTGTATGGCCCCGCAGGCAACGATGGTGTGCACCAAGTGCCGGCACCCATAGTAGGCTCCCACCTATACCCCAACCCCATTCGCAATGCCTTCACTTTCGAGTTTGAATGCGGCAAAGATGGCGACATCCGCATCGTCATCACCGATGCCGTGGGTAATACCGTAAAAGACCTGTACTCGGGCAAAGCCCGCGCGGGTACCAACACATTCAGTTTCGACCAACGCAACCTGCCACCCGGCAACTACCTGCTCACCGTTTATGGCACGGAGGGGGCTATGCACACCGAAAAATTGGTGGTGGTGAAATGAGTGTTTGGGGTGAAGCTTTCGTACCGATCAATACAGGAAAAATTTCTTGTGGGCTAAAGCAAGGGTCTTGGGGGGCCGAATCATAAATCATTCCGGAGCATCTCGCCAAAGATTGCCCACCTATTGCAAACGGTTTCGAACCATTGGTGGGGTGGAGCAACGGCAGCAATCACTTTCCGATACAGAACTTCGAAAAAATATAGTCCAACAAA
>CAIVHI010000258.1 GCA_903905685.1 uncultured Bacteroidota bacterium
GTCGTAGTCGTTGAGGTCGTAAAGTAGGTTGGAGATGCTGGAGAGGATGACCGACTGATAAAATTCGTCGCCCAATTCTTCATTGATGGCCAATGCTTTTTCATAGTTGGCGAGCACGTGGGCTAAGTCGCCGAGGTCGCGGTAGATATTGCCCAAGTAGTAGAGGGCTACGGCCTCCAATGATTTTTCTTTTAGTTTGCCGGCCAATTGCAGAGCCTCCTTCAAGATGGCGATGCCGTTGGTATATTCGCCCTTGAGCCTTAGACAAAATCCTTTCAGGCTCATGGCCTTACAAATGCCTTGGGGGTATGCGGCGGTTTTGGAGCGGCTTAGGATTTCTTCAGACAAGGAAAGGGCTTTGTCCACATCGAAATTTTTGAGTTCCTCGCCCATATTCAGCATGTTTTCAATGCGCGATTTTTCGTCGGTCAAAAATGGCAATTCGTCTTGAAGCTCTTTATAACGCGGGGTTTCCATCCTCTAAATCCGTTTAATGACGACAAAAGTAGCCAACGTATGCTAAAGAATTCCTGCAATATTTGCTGATTGTGAGCAGTAAATATTGCGGGAATTCCAGCCGACCCCATGACGTTTAATACCCAATTGTAAGCCGGTTGCCTACATTGTGCCTTCGCGGTCACTTGCCCACCACCCGCTGCCGGTGTTGCACGCCCCATTTGTGCATGGCAATGATGACTTCGGCCAGCGACTCTGAATAGGGAGTAGCTGCATATTCCACGGTTATGGGACGGGTGTTGCACACGGTGCGGCTTACGAGGCCGTGCAACTCCAATTCCTGCAATTCCTTCGACAAAATGCGGGGACTGATGCCGGCCTCGCGCGACAGTTCGCGGAAGCGCTTCTTCCCATCGCGCAGAATGGCCAGCAATACCAGTTTCCATTTGCCGCCTACCACGTCCAGCGTGTCTTGAATGGCCAGTTGTGCATGTTTGCAGGTGTTCGACCGGGCGGTTATAGTGGCCGGAGGCGCTATGCTATCCATTTTGTAATCGGTATTGTATGTGTAATTGGTTACAAAAGTATATCGGTTACCGATAAATTTGCTTCACAACAAAAGAAAGCGGATTTATGTCTCCAAAAGCAATCAAAATCACCGGGTGGGTGCTCTCCGGGTTATTAGCACTCCTTTTTGCCTACAGTGCCGGCATGAAGCTGATGGCGAACGACCAAACTCTGAAAATGGCCTCCGACATGGGCTTTGACGGGTCGACATTCAAAACGTTGGGCATTGTAGAGCTACTGTCGGTCGTATTGTTCTTCATTCCGCGCACGGGCGTGGTGGGTGCGTTGTTGCTGATGGCCTATATGGGTGGAGCCATTGCCACGCACGTGCAACACCACCTTGCGGTTCCGCCCAATTTGCTGATTGAGACGCTGATTTGGATTGCCGCTGCATTGCGCTTCCCTGAACTGGCGCAGCGGTTGTTTCGCGGTATTCCGATGGAATAATGGTGTTTGGCGCGGCTCGAATGCCTTTTTAGCACGGCAATATTGGTTTTCCCAATGCAACGTTGCAAAATTTTTTGTTCAAGCGTTTCATCACGTGTATTTAACAGACCGCGAACGCCCCAGCCCGATTTTGCGACTTAGCTTTGAATCTGCAAAACAATTTTTCAGCACAAACAACATGAAGAAGATATGAAGAAATTATTGAAGCCCTATTCTAAGGATGGGCTGAGTTTGAAGAACCACATCGTAATGGCACCCATGACGCGTAGCCGTGCAATAGGCAATGTGCCCAACGAGTTGATGGCCGAATATTACGGGCAACGTAGCGGTGCCGGCCTTATCATCACTGAAGGTACCTCGCCATCGCGCAACGGACTGGGCTACTGCCGCATTCCGGGCATTTTCAGTGAAGCCCAAATTGCAGGGTGGAAAACCATTGCCGACACTGTACACACGCGTGGCGCAAAAATATTCGTGCAGTTGATGCACTGCGGGAGAGTGGGGCATCAGGCCAATTTGCCCGAAGGCGGACGGGTTATAGCACCATCGGCCATCCGTGCCGCAGGCCAAATGTATACCGATACCATGGGTATGCAAGACAACAGTATTCCTGAGGAAATGAGCGCCGACGACATTCAAACCACGATAGCCGAATTTGTAGCCGCCGCCAAAAATGCGGTAGCTGCCGGATGCGACGGCGTGGAACTGCACAATGCCAATGGTTACCTCCTGGAACAATTCCTGAACCCCAATGTGAACACCCGCACCGATGAATACGGTGGCAGTATCGTGAACCGTTGCCGTTTCGTCTTGAGTATTGCCACCCAAGCGGTTGCCGCAATCGGCAAGGAAAAGGTAGGTATCCGTTTCTCTCCATTTTCCAAGTTCAACGATATGGCGCCGTATGCCGAAGAAGACGTGCACGCCACCTATGCCTACCTTGCCGAGGAGCTGGACCGCATAGGCGTGACCTACATCCACATTGGCGCCAACCCCGACATACCGCAGCGCACCTTGGATGCCATCCGCACCAACTTCAGCGGTACCCTCATTTTGTGCAACGGCCTTACGCCCGAGTCGGGCGAAGCCGTACTCGAAGCCGGCATTTACGACCTCGTAGCATTCGGCCGATCCTACATTTCCAACCCCGATTTCGACCAACTTGTGGCGATGGGAGGAGCATTGGCTCCGGTAGATTTCCAAACACTCTACTCCCCCGGCGCAGCGGGCTATACCGATTATCCGGTTATGCGGGCCTAATGGATAAGACGTTTCAGGGTATTTGCCGCCATAGCTTTTAGGGGTTGTGGCGGCATCGTTTTTTTTGGGCGGGCGGTGGGCTGTTGCATGGCACAGGTACCTAATGGTTTCTTCTACACAACCCCAAAATATCCCGTTAAATTTTTTTTGGCGACTTCGAAAATGTTGTTTTACTTTGTGA